>USIZ01000215.1 GCA_900554855.1 uncultured Eubacteriales bacterium
CTCTTTCCCTACACGACGCTCTTCCGATCTACGATATCAATGCGCTGTTGCAAGGGCACTGTACACTGATTGATGCCGTTGAAAGACGGGACAGAGAGCTGTGCCGTAAATTAGTGGAGCGGGAGTGCACCTGCGCGGAGACCCGTATTTTCGGACGGGAACTGCCCGAAGAGCAGCCCGTCTGATCAGACACAACAGAATCCCCCCTGACGCAAAAGCAATGCGCAGCGTCAGGGGGGATTCCGGTTTTGCAAATGATTGGTTTGCTTCGGCGGCGATGCGCACGCCGTCTGTCTGTTCCGGTATATATATTCTGCGGACAGTCGGTCATCCTGTTTCAGCTGCGCCCGGTTCAGGTTGCGCAAACGCCATGTCACTGTTGCAGGTCTGTGTGCAGTTATGCTATAATTCATACATTCATTATCCGTTTACATTATATATATTATGAAGGTGATTGAATGAAGCTGAGCAGCATTGCGGCAGAGCTGCGCCGCCGCTGGCCGGACTGCGTGATGCGACTGGAAAGTCCGGAATGCGATCTGAACGGCATTGCGCTGGGAAAAGGCGGTTCCGAACGGACCGGAATGTTTCATGTCTACCTGAGTGCCTCGGCGGAGATCGCCGCCGGTTGTGCTGCCGGTGAGTGCTGCCTCTGTCTTGTGGACTGTAATGCGGCCAACCTCATTCTGGCACCGGATGAGCAGACATTGGAACAGATGGTCAATTTGATCGAGTCCCTGTTTGCCAGGCTACAGGAACTGAGCCGCCTTTATCAGACTACGCTGACCCGGCGCTTGAATTTGCAGAGTATTGTCCGTCAGGCTACGGACATTCTGGACAACCCCATACTGGTGGCTGACCCAAACAATGAGATCGTCGCCATGTCCGAGGTGGATTGGGATGATTCGGCATGGCAGCGGTTCCGGGAGCAGAGATGCCTGCCCTATCACCCGGATATGGCACAGGCTTATGCGGGATTCGTGGAGCAGGTGGGCCGCGGTGAGTTGGTGGAGCTGGTAGACGGCCTGCACAAAAAGGGTTACTTCATCCGGGGGGCAGTAGTGGATGGCCTGAACCTGATCGGTCAGCTCCATGTCTTTTCGTGGAAACACGAGTTTACGGAAATTGATATAGAGCTTGTGTCCATGCTGTGCGGCATTCTGGCCGCAGAGATCGTGCGCAGTGCCGGAAGCGGCAGCGCGATCCGCTCCGGCAGCGATTACTTTATTTCCGACCTGATCCGGGGCAACCTGCGCAATCCGGAACTGGTAGAGGCCAGGCTGGCCTATCTGAACTGGAATCTGCGCCAATATAAATACCTGCTGCTGGTGCAGTGGGAGCAGGAGGATCGGAATATCGACTTCCGGGACGCCTGTATGGCAGCGCTCAACTCTATTTTTCCGGACGGGCGCTGTGTGCTGGACGGTGTCAATATGGTGGTGCTCTTCAGTACGGATGCCAAGCTGACGGTCAGCAGCCCGCCTGTGGATTTGATCCGTGCCTACCTGAGCAAGACCGGGTTGGTGGCGGTGCTCTCCATGCCGTTTACCGATTTGTGGGAGGCTGCCTACTATTACGATCAGGCCTGCGACATTCTGAGCCTGAACCAGCGGCTGGGGCGGGAGGATCAGTTCCTGCTGGCGGAGGCGAGCGCCTTTGAGCTGCTGCTTCAGGAAGCGTCAAAAAAATACCATCTTATCGACTACTGCCACCCGCTGGTGCGCAGCCTGATGGAGTATGACCAGCGGGAGGGAAAGGACTATCTCACGACGCTGCGTGCCTTTGCGATTGCCGGCATGAACTACACCAAGGCGGCGGAACTGCTGCATATGCACAGAAACTCCGTCATTTACCGCATGAAGCAGATCGAAGAGATCCTTGATTTTGATTTTTCCTCCATGGAATTCGGGTTCCATATTGACCTGTCCTTTCGTATTCTGGATTATATGGAGTCGATCGAGAGCCATCGATGGAGCAGAAAAGAGAACAGCGGCGGCGAACGATTTTAGAAAAATTGATAAACAAAAAGGAAATGAAGACTGATTTTCACACCAATTTGTGCGAAAATCAGTCCATTTTTCTTAAAAGATGAAAGAACAATATCTTTTGTAAGACAAATGAAATACAGCCGCAGCAGCGGACGCCTTGCTCCGGAACGGAGATAACTCTATTTTTGTAGGAACCCTACAAAAATGAAATGCTGATTTGTAGCCGTGCGCCTTGCCGCTGACGAGCGCAGTTGGTATACTACACAAAAAGCAAGAGAGATTGAATGCGTTTGTTGATGATTCTCTTAATTTTTTGCGTCGTTGCAGCGCATCGTTATTGTGTATTTTTTGTCTAATACCAGCAGAAGGGGAGCGTTACCATGCCAGACGAGGTCATTCTGGAAGTCCGACACCTGCGCACGAGTTTCCTTCAGGGCGGCTCGGAGATGCGCGCAGTGGACGATATGTCCTATACGGTCAAAAAGGGCGAGTGTGTTGCCATCATCGGCGAATCCGGCTCTGGAAAGTCGGTCAGTGCCCTGTCGGTGCTGCGCCTGATCCCGTATCCGCCCGGAGTCATCAAGGGCGGCGAGGTGATCTTCAAGGGCCGGGATCTGATGAAGCTGAGCAATGCCGAAATGGAGGAGATCCGTGGCAATGAGATCAGCATGATCTTTCAGGAGCCGTCCACGGCGTTAAACCCGGTCATTCCTATCGGGAAGCAGATCGAGGAAAACATTCTGATCCACACTGACCTGAGCAGGAAGGAGGCGGAGCAGCGCACCATTGATCTGCTGGCCCGCCTGGATATTCCGAGCCCGGAGACCAGGCTGAAGGATTATCCCTTCCAGTTCTCCGGCGGTATGCAGCAGCGTGCCATGATCGCTATGGCCATGAGCTGCAAGCCGGATCTGCTCATCGCCGATGAGCCCACTACGGCACTGGATGTGACAGTTCAGGCTCAGGTGCTGGAACAGCTAAACTCCCTTCGGGCGGAATTCGGCACATCACTTATGATTATTACCCATAATCTAGGCATTGTGGCCCGGTATGCGGACAGCGTAAAGATCGTCTACGGCGGCAAGATCGTGGAGGAGGGCAGCGTGGAGCAAATCTTTGAGGATCCGTACCACCCCTATACCATCGGGCTTATCAGCGCTGTGCCCCGGCTGGATCTGCCCCGCAGCCACGGCCTGCACACCATTGAGGGTGAACCGCCGGATATGTCCAATATCCCGCCGAGATCCTGTGCGTTTGCTCAGCGGTG
>USIZ01000216.1 GCA_900554855.1 uncultured Eubacteriales bacterium
TCGGCAATGAGGAGTTCAAGCTGGGCAACGTCTATGATGATACTTTCGATATGGAGCTGTCTTCCCGGTTTGCCGGTATGAACATCTATACCCGCAAGGAGTGCGGAAACTGCTGGGCGAAATTTTACTGCTCCGGCGGCTGCTCTGCGGCCAACTACAATACCAACGGCGACATAACACAGCCCAGTCATGTTGGCTGTGAAATGGAACGCAAGCGTCTGGAGTGTGCGATTGCGATCAAGGCCATTCGTTCTGGTTTGGCGGACTGATTGTATCAAACGGAATTGTCCTTCTCCGGGAGGGAGCAAAAGGCGGCATCCTTAATTGGGTGCCGCCTTTTCCATTTGCATGTTCGATATGCCGCCTTGGAGCGGGAATGAATATCATATGCTGCGATCTTGCAAGTAAACATAATACGCCGCCATGGAGATTAACATAATGCAACGTCATAATGCACAAAAAAGAATTATTTTCCTCAAAACTCTTGCGCAAACATAGAAAAGAGATTATTATGTTCCTTGCGCACCGAATGGTGCATTGCTTGCGATTGGTGTTTGGAAAATCAAACACCAATCGTCGGAACGCACCAAACGGAGAAAGCACTGGAATATCAGCTGTTTTTCGGCATAGACTCCATCGTGGGGGGATGCGGAGTGCGCAGACGGCTGAGAATTTGGAATGTTTTTGATCTGGCGCCGCCGCTGCTTTTGGCGTTGGCCGGAGCGTTCTTCTGCGTGGGACTTCTGGCGGGTTTTTTGCTCTCAGCCCATTTGGACGGGGCAGTATCTGCGGAACAGGTCGGCCTGCTTCCGGCAGCTGTGACCCGGCTCAGGCTTTGGAGTGCATTCTGGTCTAATTACCGCTGGTTGTTGTTGAGCGGTGTATTGGCCTTGTCGGCGCTGGGTGTCTTTTTGCTCTATCCTCTGGTGCTGCTGCGCGGCTTTGTGCTTGGATTCAGCTTTACAACGCTGTTTGTGCCCGGAAGCCGGGTTACTGCGCTGACTCATTTCCTGCTGACTGCTCTGCTGACTTGTGGCCCGCTGCTGCTGCTTGCCGCATCTGGGATGCAGCGGGGACTGTCGGAACTGCACAGGCCGCCGTCCGGGCAGAGCTGTTTTTGGGGCAGCGCCGGCATTTTGGCGGTGCTGATGCTTTCTGCCGCTGTGCTGACTGTCCTGTGCTGTGTGCTTCAACTCTGGTTTCTGCCCGGCCTGTTGGGGCGTGCCTGAGTTAAATGTACACGCGATTATTTGCTTCGTGAGAGAAGGAGAACCTGTTATGGATCTGATCGAGCAATTCAAATCCTATCTCACAACTGAAAAGAAGTCTTCGGCAAATACGGTGAGTTCCTATGTGCGTGATCTCACTCAGTTTGACCGTTACCTCCAGAATGAGGGTACAGCACTGGATCAGGTGGATACGAGCGTGATCGAGGGGTATGACAGCTGGTTGACCGGAAAGGGCAAGTCCGCTGCCACTGTGACCCGCTCTCTGGCCTCATTGAAGTGCTTTTATGGCTGGATGGTGTTCAATGGGCGTATGGAGTCCAACCCGGCGCTTCAGGCGAAATCCGTCAAGGTGGAGCGCAAGTTGCCGCAGGTACTGACCAGCCAGGAAGTGGAGCTGCTGTTGTCTCAGCCCCAGTGCGTGGATCAGAAGGGCTACCGTGACCACGCCATGCTGGAGCTCCTCTATGCGACAGGCATTCGGGTCAGCGAACTGATCTCGCTGGATGTGGAGCACGTCAATCTGGCTGCCGGTTTTATTCGCTGCTATTCCAAAAATAAAGAGCGCATCATTCCGCTCTATCCCGGCGCAGTGCGGGCTATCTCCGACTATGTCCGCAATGTCCGCCCCCAGCTGGCAGTAGAGGGCGAACACGCGCTGTTCGTCAATATGAACGGCGAGCGCATGAGCCGTCAGGGCTTCTGGAAGATCATCAAGGGCTATCAGGAGAAGGCGGGGATCAAGACCGACATCACCCCTCACACCCTGCGCCATTCCTTTGCGGCGCATCTGCTGGCCAACGGCGCGGATCTGCGCTCCATTCAGGAGATGCTGGGTCATTCCGATATCTCATCCACCCAGATCTATACCCAGCTTGTCAATCAGAAGCTGAAGGATGTCTATAATAAAGCCCATCCGAAGGCGTAAGCAGAAAGTACAGGTTTTGCCCGGCATTTGGAACGTGATTCTGAATGCCGGGCTTTTCGCAATATTCTTTTGCCTTTATGGAACGGATGTGCTATAATTTAAATATCTGAAACTACATCTGCCGGATGAGGAAATTCTATGGTTATTTTAGGCATCGACCCCGGAGTGGCCACCATCGGTTTTGGCGTGATCAACGCCGAGCGTCAAAAAAACACGCTGATCCAGTATGGCACCATTACGACCCCTGCGGGGATCCCACTGGCCAGTCGGCTGCTCCAGATCTCCAACGATATGGAGGAATTGATTCATCTCTTTCAGCCGGATGAGATGGCCATTGAGGAATTGTTCTTCAGCACCAATATTACCACCGGTATTTCTGTCGCCCATGGTCGAGGCGTTATCCTGCTGGCTGCGGAAAAACTGGGGGTGCCTATTTTTGAGTATACGCCGATCCAGGTCAAGCAGGCGGTGGCGGGCTATGGCAAGGCGGATAAAAAGCAGGTCATGCTGATGACGCAGCGTCTGCTCCATATGAACAGGATCCCCCGGCCGGACGATGCGGCGGATGCTCTGGCTATTGCCATCTGTCATAGCCGCGCGGCCACCTCCATGCTGAACACGGAGCGTGTGTTCGATGCCAGCCGCTATTCGACCCGATAAACAAAGGAAGTTTTGTATATGTTTTATTATCTGAATGGCACTGTGGCCCACAAGGAGCCCTACCTGGCGGTCATCGACTGCGGCGGTGTGGGCTATGCCTGCCGCACCACGGCATATACCCTGTCTGCCCTGAACATCGGGGACAAGGCAAAACTCTATACTCACGTCAATGTCAAAGAAGATGCCTTTGATATCTACGGATTTGCCACCACTGAGGAACTGCACCTGTTCCAGCAGCTGATCGGCGTGTCCGGCGTTGGCCCCAAGGCGGGGCTCGCCATCCTGTCGGCCAACACGCCCGCTAATCTGGCCATGAGCATTATTACCGGCGACGAGAAGGCGCTGACCAGCGCTCCGGGCATTGGCAAGAAAATCGCCCAGCGCGTGATCCTGGAGTTGAAGGACAAGTTGGCGAAGGGGC
>USIZ01000217.1 GCA_900554855.1 uncultured Eubacteriales bacterium
TGTGTGATCGGCGCTGGTAGCGTAGTGACGAAAGACATCCCGTCCGGAATGATTGCGGCTGGTGTACCATGCCGGGTGATCCGACCGATCACCCCGGCAGACAGTATAGCGTATCGTGCGGAGCTTTTAGAATAATAGATTACATAGTGACATTGTAAATAATTATGGACTATGGATGTTGAACGGCCGAAAAAGGTGCAACAACTTGATATTGGACAGAAAGACGAGGCAGAATACCTGCCCCGTCTTTGTGTTTATGCATTTTCTTTCATCCACCCAACTGGGCATTATGTCCCCTGGACAGGAACAGCTCCAGCATCTCCTGACGCTGCTCAGTGGGCATACTCTCGCCCGCCACAGTATAGGTCATGCCGATCTGATCATATTTTGTTGCGCCGAAGCGGTGGTAGCCGATGAGGTCTACCCGCTCAATACAGGAAAACTGGGTCAGGTAGTCGGCGATGGCCTCCGCTTCATCCAGATTGTAGCCGGGTATCATAGGATAGCGGATGATGACCGATTTGCCCAGCGCGTCCAGCCGCCGCAGGTTCTCATGGATCACGCGGTTGGACACGCCGGTGTTGGCGATGTGCGCTGCGTCGTTCAGTCCCTTGATGTCAAAGAGAATGAGGTCGGCCTGTTCCAGCACAGAGAAGCGCTTCTCACCGATCACATAGCCGCAGGTATCAATGGCGACATTGATGCCCGCCTCATGGCACAGCCGGATCGTCTCCAGACAGAAGTCCGGCCAGCAGGTGGCCTCGCCGCCGCCGATGGTCAGGCCGCCGCCGGAGTCGGCAAAAAACGGCTTATCCCGGATGATCTCATCGAACATCTCCCGGGCACTGGTCTCCCGGCCATAGATCTGCAATGCGTCAAACCAGCAGGCGGAGGTGCACTTGCCGCAGCCGGTGCACCTGGCCCGATCGACCTGCACCAGACCATCCGAGATGGTCAGCGCCTTTTCCGGACACAGCGGCACGCACTTACCGCAGCCCCGGCAGCGGTCGATAAGCAGCCGCAGCTCCGGCGCAAAACTCTGCCCCTCCGGGTTGCAGCACCACTTGCACTTCAGGGGACAGCCCTTTAGAAAGATCGTGGTGCGGATGCCGTAGCCGTCCACGAAGGAGCCCTTTGTGATGTTGAACAGCAGGGCGGTGGGGGACGCCGCATCATAAGTCGTCATACCGATTCAAACTCCATTCTGCGAATGATGTCGTTTTGCAGATCCGAGCCGAGCTCGATGAAATAGGCCGCATAGGTCGCCACCCGAACCACCAGATCCCGGTGGTTTTCCGGGTGGATCATGGCATCCTTCAACGTGCCCGTGCCTACGATATTGAACTGCACGAGGAAGCCGCCCGCTTTGATATAGCTACGGATGAGAGAGGCAAATTTCTCCAGCTTCGCATCAGTGTTCACCGCATCCGGGTCAAGGCGGATGTTCAGCACCTCGCCGTGGCGCAGGCACTGGTGGGGCAGATGGGCGATGGACATCATCGTGGCAGTCATACCGCTGTCATTTGTGCCGCAGGTGGGCGAAATGCCGCCGTCCGCCAGCGACTCGCCTGCCAGCCGTCCCTCCGGCGTCGCGCCCAGGCACATTCCCAGGCCGACGTTGGCCGTCACGGCCGCCGCCGCAATGGTGGACTTTGCCCCGGCATAGCCCGGGGTCTCCTCTACCACCTCGCTGAACAGCCGCACCGCACGGTTCACCAGTTCATCAACATAGGGATCGTCATTGCCCCACTTGGGTGCGCGGCGCATCAGGAAGAGCAGATCCTCGTGCCCCTCAAAGTTGACCGCCAGTGCGTCCAGCACCTCCTGCATGGTGACCTTCTTCTCCTCAAACACCCACTTTTTGATGGCGGCCAGAGAGTTGCCCACATTGGGAAGTCCCGCCACCGACATGGCAAACCACTGGAACGGTGCGGTTCCGCCTCGGGTAATGTCCCGCCCCCGCTGGATGCACTTTTCGGACAGCGCGGACTCAAAGGGGCTGGGACGATAGGCGGCGAATGCCGCCTTATCCGCATTTTTGATGGCGTGGCAGAAGGGGATCACATGGCGCACCTGAGCCTCAAAGGCATCCCAGACCTCCTCAAAGGAGTTGAACTGTGATGCATCGCCGGTCTCCAAACCCAGTTTCAGGCCGGTAAGCCGCTGAACGCCGTTGTTCAGCGCCAGTTCCAGAATACCCGCCGCGCTGATGATGCCGCCGGGCACATTATGCGCCATGCCGCCCACCTCCGGGGAGGTGCAGCCCGCAATGGCAAAGTCCCGAGCGAGCTCCGTAGGCACCCCGTCATATTCCAGATTGGCAATGGTGGTGGCATCGCCGACAAACTTCAGCTTGCCGCTCAGCGCCCGGGCCAGCCGGACTGCGGCGGTGAGATATTCCGCTGACGAGTTATCGTTGATGCGGATGACCAGATCCTCGGCAGAGAGGTTTACCAGTTCTTCCGCCTTCAGGAACACATAAGTCAGCCCGTTGACCGCCGTCGTGCCGTCTGGCTTTACGCCGCCCAGCGTAACGCTGGTACCGCTGTTCGCTCCGGCAAAGCCGTGGGAAGACTGTTCACTATACACCACACAGCCAAAATTGAGGTCGACATAGAAGCTGCACACCAGCATCGTCGCCTGCTCATCGGTCAGCGCGCCGCTCCGGATGTCCTGCTCATAGTAGGGATAGAGGTACTGATCAGCACGCAGCAGGGTGTTGCCCGTGCCCCAGTTCTCGATCATGGCGCCCAGGAAGGCAAACCAGGTGCTCTGCAGCGCCTCGTGGAAGGACCGGGCGGGATGGCGGGGCACACGGCGGCACACGGCAGCGATCTGTTCCAGTTCCTGTCTGCGATCCGGATCCTTTTCCCCCTTTGCCAGTTCCTCCGCCTTTTCAGCATAGCGCTCACCGATGACCAGGAGCGCGCGCAGGGTGATGCCCATGGCAGTCAGCTCGTCGTGTTCCTCTGTGCCTGGGGCGGTCTCCGCAAGGCGGGCATTCACTTTGTCCAGAATGCCCTCCGCGCCCAGCCGGAGCCGCATGGCGTAATCCACGCTGATGTGACCGTAGTGCTGGTTGTTGCCGCAGAATGCGCCGCCGCCGAAGATAACGCCGTCGTACCGCTGGGCTTCGGCCGGACAAGACGCCTTCCACTTGGTGTAGACGGAGTGGTCCTCCCAGTAGGGCACGACGTCCCGCAGCACGTCCTTTTCCTCCTCTGTGAG
>USIZ01000218.1 GCA_900554855.1 uncultured Eubacteriales bacterium
ATAGTAGTTCAGGAATTTGCGCAGTTCGCCCGCCTTGTCCGGGTGCTCCTTCTGGAACTCCAGAATGCGCTGAGTGATCTCCTCGATGCGGTAGATCTTACGGGACAGCTCCGGGTTCTCGATATCTTCGTTGACCTCCCGGATCTGACGCAGCAGATCGTTCTCCTCCCCCATGGCGGTGGCGGGTGCGGTCTTCTTCTCCTCTCTGGGCTTGTCCTGTGCCTTCACGCCGGAACCGTCCAGCACCAGCAGATCACGGCCATAGTCCAGATAAGCCCGCTCGCCAAACACACCGGCGTCGATCATATCCTCCAGCGCCGCGCACACCTTGCTGCGCTTAGCGGGGAACGCCTCGGCCAGGGCAGTGATAGAGACCGTTTTCTGATCCCCGATCAGGGTGAGATAGCGGTGAAACCGCTTATACTGGTTTTTGCGCACCTGACCGCAGGTAAACAGACCCGCGCCCATACCGGTAAGCACAAAGGAGGGCAATACCTCCTCCAGCACCCACAGCGGCTCCGTTCCCAGCAGGTAGAAGTTATCCGCAAAGTTCATGCCGGCGGCCACGCCGCAGACACCCATCATAATCAGCCCCAACGTAATAAGGCCCTTGCCGCTTTTGAGTTTCTTCATCCGCTCCTGAAATTTGCCGGAACGGCCCGCCCCCTGGGCGCCGGCATTCTGTGCGCCTTGCGTGACAGTGATCGTCTTATTTCCTTTGGTGGCAGTAAACGTCCCCTGGGGCGCTGAGTTCTGCGCGCCGGGCGCATTGCGCTTCTGATTTCCTCCGGCGGTATTTGCAGACGGATCGGCCGTGGACTGCGGCGTGGAATAGCCGCCCTGCTGATAAAGGTTGGACTGTTGCGCAGACTTACCGCCTTTGCCGCCGGGGATCACACTGCTCTCCATGCCCAGCTTGACCAGCGTCAGCACGATGCCCAGAGGCCAAGCCACCGCAAACGCCACAATGATGGCCCACCACGGGATCAGCTCCTTTTTGCCTTTATTGTTTTTCCGGCGGTCATCGTCATTCTGACCTCCGCCGGAATAGTGGTAACCATAGTTATAGTCAGCCATTCAGCTCTCCTCCTGTCGTTGGGCAATGGAACGCCGCCAGTGGTTGCTGCGCATATAAAGCCATCCCACCGGGATAGAGCTGGCCGGAGCAATGGCACAGGCCACAAAAATGCCGGTCAGACCCCAGATCGAATTAAAGATGGCGCACAGAATGATACGGAAAGGAATGCAGTTCATAAAGGAGGACACCAACACCATATAGGTGTCTCCCGCTCCGATCATCATGGCGTGATAGATGAGGAAGATGGAGTAGAAGATCTGTCCCAGGATCTCGATACGCATATTGAGCGCCGCAATGCGGATGACCTCTGCATCACCGGTAAACAGCCGCGCAAACAGCGGTGCACACAGTTCCACCAGCGCGATCAGCACCACCGAGATGAGGATGGACAGCTTCATGGCCTCCCCCAGCACCTCCTTCGCCCGGTCGAATTTACCCGCCCCCAGCGTCTGGGCGATCATCACAGAGGCCGCATTGATGAGGGAGGTAATGAACATCATGGACAGATCCTTCACCTTGGCGGCATAGGCCGAGGCGGCGGAGCAGTCCACGCCGTAGCCGTTGACCAGAAAGGTGACCGTCAGCCAGCTGATGCTGGCCACCGTCATCTGCACCGCACAGGGAATGCCAAGCTTGAGAATGCTGGCCGTATCTTCGCCGTTCGGCTTCAGTAGTGCGCGGCGGAAGCTGAAGATGTCCCGGTTTTTCAGCAGATAGCCCAGCGCCAGCACACAGCTCAGGCCCTGAGACAGTACCGTGGCAAGCGCCGCCCCGGCGGTACCCAGCCCCAGCGGCCCCACAAAGAGCAGATCCAGCGCCACATTGAGCACACAGGTGACCATAATAATGCGCATGGGCTGCTTGGAATTGCCCACGGCCCGGAGCACCGAGGAAGCACAGTTATAGAAGTAGACAAAGAACATACCGAGACCTGCAATGCGCAGGTAGGCCACCGCCTCCTCATAGGCCGGGGCACTGATGAGCCGGAGCATGGGCCCCGCCAGCAGGAATGTGCCGACGGCCACAAATGCACCCACCAGTGTAAATAGCGTAAGGAAGGTACCGGTGACCTGCTCCTGGCGCGCTTTGTCACGGGAGCCAAAATACTGGCTGACCAGAATGTTGCCGCCGTTGGCCAGTCCAACCGCAATATTGGTAAGCATCAGCACGATCTGACTGCTGTTGCTCACACCGGATGCACCGGCGGAGCCAAGCATACGGCTGACCACCATCAGATCCACCAGTGAATAGACGGTCTGCATCACCGTAGAGGCGATGATGGGGAGGGAATATCGAATGAGCTGACGCCGGACATCGCCCTGCGTCAGATCTGTTTGGTTTGACATGGGTTTTACTTCTTCCTTTCCGTAATACGTCACCATTATACAGGATTCTATATCGCGTTGGAAGTAGTTTGCAAATTAGAATTCAATAAAAATTCTGTCCGGTCGCCGGAGTGGGAATGCACCATTGTACTTCAAGAGCACCGTACATTCGCTCAGCCCCGGCCGAAGCAGCTCCGGATGGACGCAAATTTTCAAAATCGGATGTTTCTTTTACAAATAAAGCACTATTCCTTTTGTCGGACGCCCAGTATAATAAGCTTCAGTTTCTTGTCATATTTCACAATTTACGCGGTCACACCGCAACAATTTCTATTTGTTTTGGAGGGTTCTCTATGGCTTATGTCATCAAACAGGAACTATGTTCCGCCTGCCACCGCTGCCGCACCGGCTGCCCCGTACAGGCCATCCGTTTCAAAAGCGCGAAGTATTGGATTGATCCGGAAAAGTGCATTTCCTGCGGAAAATGTGTCAAGGTATGCCATAACGGCTGCATCAGTGACCCGGAACATCCCGCCCCCGCAGCTCCCGCCCATGAAAAGTTGGTCAAGGAGTGCGACGTCTGCGTGATCGGCGGCGGCGGTGCCGGTCTGATCGCCGCCAACAAGGCACTGGATCTGGGCTGCTCTGTCATTGCGCTGGAAAAAATGCATGAAGTGGGCGGCTCCTCCTGGTATGCCGGCGGCTTCCGCATCCATTGGTGCCAGAAGAGCGCAGAGCTGGGAATTGAGGACAACCGCAAGGCAAAATACGAAGAATTTCTGGAAAAGGTGGAGCACCGGGTGGA
>USIZ01000219.1 GCA_900554855.1 uncultured Eubacteriales bacterium
TGACGCCGCCGGAACAACTGACGAAAGACCGTTATCTCATTCTGGACGCACTTCAGGATCCGGGCAACGTGGGCACGATCCTGCGCACGGCAGACGCCTTTGGCTGCGGCGGTGTGCTGCTGACCAACCGCTGTGCCGACCCGTTGAATCCCAAGGCCGTCCGGGCCACCATGGGAGCCATTTTTCGCACTCCGATCTGGGAGATCGATGCGGCGGAACTGCCCGCCCTGCTGGAGCGCTCCGGCCTGACGCTGGCCGCCACCGCACTGCGGGACGACACCGTCTCCCTGCCGGAGGCCGACCTCTCCCGCAGCGCTGTTATCATCGGCAGCGAGGGCAAGGGAGTCTCCCCCGGTCTGCTGGAGCAGTGCGCCGCCACAGTGCGCATTCCCATGGAGCCGACCTGTGAATCGCTCAACGCCGCCGCGGCCGCCGCGGTAGTGCTGTGGGAGCAGTACCGGAGGGCTTTGTCATGCTGACCGGGCTGAAGGCGTGGCTGTGGCTGACCGATGCGCTGGACTGCGGCCCGGCCTGGCAGGTGCTCCGGCACTTTGACACGCCGGAACAGGCTTACTTTGCCGATCCGGCAGAATACGAGTTGATACCGAAGCTCACGCCCGCCCACCGGGCCAGACTCCGGAACAAGTCGCTCCAAAGGGCCGACCAGATCCTGGCCGACTGCGACGCCGCCGGCATTTCGATTCTCACCTGGCAGGACAGCCTTTATCCCGAGCGGCTCAGAAACATTGATCTGCCGCCGCTGGTACTCTACTGGCGCGGCACTCTGCCCCGTTTTGACGAGGAAATCGCCATTGCAATGGCCGGAACCAGAACCGCCACGCCCTACGGGCGCATGGCGGCAGGGCAGCTGGCCTATCAGATCACCCGTCTGGGCGGTCTGGTGCTCACCGGCGTGGTGGCCGGATGCGACCACCACGCAGCGGACGGCGCACTGAAGGCGGGCGGGCCGCTGGTGTGCGTCACTGCGGGCGGCGTGGATGTGCCCTATTACAACACGGACAACGGCCGACGTCTGCTGGAGGACGCGGCCGCCTGCGGCGCAGTGCTCAGTGAGTATCCACCTCGCACGCCCCATCTGGCCGATCACTTCGCCATGCGCAACCGCCTGCTCACCGGGCTGGCACTTGGCACTGTCTGCATCGAGGCCCCGGAGCGCAGCGGTACCCTGAATGTGGCCCGGCTGGCGCTGGAACAGGGGCGAGATGTCTTTGCGGTGCCCGCCAACATCGACGCCGCCGCCAGCGTCGGCACCAACCGTCTGCTAGCCCGGGGTGAGGCCATCTGCGTCTGCTCTGGTGCAGATGTGCTGGAGCACTATCGCGCCCTCTATCCTCAACAGGTAAAGGAGACGGCGATCTCCGACGCGATCCAGTCTCAACGGCTTTCCAATCCGCCGGAAGAGCCGGAGGTGCGCGCCAAGCCCACAAGTCCGGCAGAGCCGGAATCGTCAATCCCGTCTGACAGCTCCCTGAGCACAGCGCCGGCTCCGAGCGGTGCCCCCGCTCTGCGGGAGATCCGGCTCAGCGAGCACGCCAGCGAATTTACCGACGACGAACAGGCCATTCTGAATGCGCTCGCAGACGGCGAACAGATCACCGATACGATCGTGGATGCCACCGGCATTCCCGCCCGGCGCGTCTCTGCCGCCCTCACCGTGCTCACCATCCGCGCCCTTGTGCGCCAGAAGAGCGGCGGACGGTTTGAAGCCCTCGTCAAATTGATATAACCAACACTCATTGGCTGACAATCCAATTGTTCAGCCCATTTTCAGGATACCCTGTACGAACTGGAGGATCCCTAATATGCCCAAAACCAACCTTGTGATCGTGGAATCTCCGGCCAAGGCCAAGACCATCGGCAAATACCTTGGTCGTGACTATCAGGTCATCGCTTCCATGGGTCACATCCGCGACCTGCCCAAAAGCAAGCTGGGCGTCGATATCGACGCCGGTTTTGTCCCCAACTACCAGCCCATCAAGGGAAAGGAAGAGATCATTGCCGCTCTGGAAAATGCCGCCGCCGACAGCGAACGCGTCTTTCTCGCAACCGACCCGGACCGCGAAGGAGAGGCCATTTCCTGGCACCTGAAGGAGCTGCTGGAAATTCCGGACGACAAGACCTACCGCGTCACCTTTAATGAGATCACCAAGAAGGTGGTCAGCGAATCCATCAAGCACCCCCGCGCCCTCGATCAGGATCTGGTGGATGCCCAACAGGCCCGCCGCATTCTTGACCGCATTGTGGGTTATCAACTCTCCCCTCTGCTGTGGCGCAAAGTGCGCCGCGGCCTGTCCGCAGGCCGCGTACAGAGCGTGGCCACCCGCATCGTAGTGGAGCGGGAGCAGGAGATCCGTGCCTTCCAGAGTCAGGAATACTGGACAATGGACGTGACGCTGGACCGCGTCGCCCCCCGCATGGGCTCCTTTATCGCCCGCTACCATGGCAGCAACGGCAAAAAGAAGGAGGATCTCGCCTCCGAGGCAGAGGTGGAGGCCCTGAAGGCCGACCTGGCCAAGGAACAGTTTCAGGTCTCCACGGTCAAGCGCACCCAGAAGCAGCGCCAGCCCGCACCGCCCTTCACCACCTCTACCCTCCAGCAGGAGGCCTCCCGCAAGCTGAATATGGCGCCCCGGCGCACTATGTCCATCGCCCAGCAGCTCTATGAAGGCGTGGACATTGAGGGCGAGGGCACCATCGGCCTTATCACCTATATGCGTACTGACTCCCTGCGTCTTTCCGAGGACGCACTGGACGCGGCCAAGCAGTTCATCGTGGCCCGCTACGGCGCAGACTATTATCCTCCCGAGACCCGCCGCTTCAAGGCCAAGGCCAACGCACAGGATGCCCACGAGGCCATCCGCCCCTCCAACGTGGAACTGACCCCGGAGCTGGTGCGCAAGAGCCTGACGCAGGAGCAGTACCGGCTCTACAAGCTGATCTGGAGCCGCTTTCTGTCCTGCCAGATGGCCAACGCCGTCTACGACAGTCTGTCCATCGACATCAACGCCGGCCCCCATCTGTTCCGCGCCACCCACACCGAGCAGAAATTCTCCGGCTTTACCGCCGTCTACGAGGCCAGCAAAGACGAGGAGGACGGCGAGCGCAACTCCCCCCTGCCCGATCTGACCGAAGGCGAGCCCCTCTCCCTCAAGGAGGCCGAAGGCGCCCAGCACTTCACTCAGCCC
>USIZ01000220.1 GCA_900554855.1 uncultured Eubacteriales bacterium
CCGCCGCAGCTGCCGCAACCGCCGCAGCAGAACAGGATAATGATGAGAATGATGATCCACAGGCAGCCATTACCGCCCCAACCGCATCCGCAACCGTTACCGCATCCCATAGAGAGATACCTCCTATATGAAGATTGAGCACCGTGGTTTCCGGTCTCAATCCCATAGTATGCCGGGGGTGGGAAACTGTGAAAAAGCGAGTGCATTCAGAATGGCGGCCATTTTCTGCAAATGAAAGCCCCGCCTGAAACAGGCGGGGCTGACGTGTTGAATCCTCGATACAGGCACACAGATGGGCGCCTTTCTGAGAACCTGGTTTACTGATCCTTCTCTGCGTCGTAGGGAGCGGCGCGGCGGGCGGAAGAGGCGCTGGAGGAACCGGAGGTGACCAGCGCACGGAAATGATCGTGAGACTCCTTGATCTCGCTGTAAGCCTCAGCCACAGCGTCCTCCGTGCGGCGCAGCGCATCGGCGCAATACTCGTTGGCGGCCTGCTTCAGGCTGGCAGCGCGCTCCTCAGCCTCGTCAGAGACAGCCTTGGCATCATCGGTGGCCTTGGTCAGGATCTCGGTGGCCTTGGCCTTGGCGGTGCGAACGGCCTCCTCAGCAGCGGCACGGGCCTGACGGACGATCTCCTGCTCATCCACCATACGCTGCGCCTGCGCCTGAGCCTGCTCCAGCACGCGCTGGGCCTCCTTCTGCGCTCTGGCCAGATAGTCCTCGCGCTGCTGCACGATCTTGATGGACTCATTCAGCTCCACGGGGAAGCGGTTGCGGATGCTGTCCAGCAGATCCAGCGCGCCGTTGCGATCCAGACGGCAGTCATTGCTGAAGGGAATCGCCTTAGCGTCGTCGATCATCTCGTAAAGCATATCCAGCATCTCATCGACGCCGTTGGCATTATTCTTTGCCATTTAACTCATCCTTTCTGTCGCCGTCTGTCTTAAGACTGGCTTTTCTTCATAAATTCATTCATTTTTTTCTGCACATCCTCAGCGATCTCCCGGGGGACGAACCCGTTCAGCGGAACCTGATAGCGGGCCATTTCCTTGACCACGCTGGAGCTGAGGTATGTAAAATTCTGCCGGGCGGGCAGGAACATGGTATCCAGATTGGGGTTCAGCTTCCGATTGATGAGGGCCATCTGGCACTCCTTTTCAAAATCGGACACCGCACGCAGCCCCTTGACCACCATGGTGGCCCGCTTGCGCTTGGCATAGTCGGACAGCAGTTCTGCGGACATATCCACTTCCACATTGGGCAACTGTCGGGTCACCCGGCGGATCAGCTCCACCCGCTCCTCCGGTTTGAACAGACCATGCTTGTCCGAATTGACCATCACGCAGACGATCAGCTTGTCAAACTGGCGGGAGGCACGCTTGATAATGTCCAGGTGACCCAGCGTCACCGGATCAAAACTGCCGGGATAGATGGCAGTACTCATAGGTCAAACTTCCTTTCGGTAGACGGTGATCTTGATCTTGCCGTACCGATACTCCCTGCCCTTCTGATAGGGCTGGGGCAGCTCCGGAAGAACCTTGTCTGCCGGACTTTCGCAGATTATTATACCATTTTCCGTCAACATGTCAATCTCGGCAATTTTTTTCAGCGCATTTTCTAACAACTCCGCCTTATAAGGGGGGTCGAGGAAGATCAGATGGAAGGGTTCCCGCACCGTGGAGAGGAAACTGAGCCCCTCCCCCTGCACGACCCGAGCCTTCTCGCTGAGCTGACAGAGCTTCAGATTGGAGCGCACCAGCGCCACAGCCTCCTTGCGCTGATCCACAAAGGTGCAGCCGGCCGCACCCCGGCTCAGGGCCTCAATGCCCAGCTGGCCGGTGCCGGCGAACAGATCCAGCACCCGGCGGCCCTCGATGTCAAACTGAATGATATTGAAGATGGACTCCTTCACCTGATCGGTGGTGGGACGGGTGTCCATGCCCTGAAGCTGTCCCAGCTTACGGCCTCTGGCCGTGCCTGTAATGACGCGCATTTATCCTTCTTCCTCTCTGTGGAAATAGTCGTAGACAGAGCGTCCCGCCGCCGGACCGATGACCTCGCCCAGCTGCTCCGCTGTGGCGGCGCGAATGGCCTTTACGCTCTTGAACTGCTTGAGCAGCGCTGATTTCCGCGCCGGTCCGACCCCGGGGATGGGGTCGAGAGCAGAGCCCTTGCTGCTCTTCTGGTGCTGTTTGTGGTGGAATGTGATGGCGGCGCGGTGGGTCTCCTCCTGCATCCGGCCGATCAGAGAAAAGAGGGCCGGACTGGACTGGATTCCGATCTCCCGGCCATCCGGAGCCACCAGCGCCCGGGTACGGTGGCGGTCATCCTTCACCATGCCGAATACCGGCAAAGAAAGGCCGAAATCCTCCAGCACCTGCACAGCCACCCGGACCTGTCCCAGACCGCCGTCCATCAGAATGACGTCCGGCAGAGTCGTGAACTTATCGTCCCCGTCCTTCCAGCGCTGGAATCGGCGGCAAAGCACCTGATCCATGGATGCATAGTCATCCGGGGCGGCCATATCCTTTAATTTATAATAGCGGTAATCCCGTTTCAGCGGTTTCCCGTCCAGAAATACGGTCTGCGCTGCCACGATATCCGCGCTGCCCGTGTTGGAGATGTCGTAGGATTCGGTGCGGTGGGGCGTTTCCGGCAGTCCCAGCAGATTGCCCAGCAGCACCATCAGCTTGTTCTGGCGCTCCTCCCGGGTTGTGGCCCGCTCTGCCTCGTCGGCGGCATTCTGCTCTGCCATGCGGATGAGTTCCGCCTTGTGGCCCCGCTGGGGCACGAGCACCTCCACCTTTCGGCCTGCGGCCTCTGTGAACATCTGCTGAAGCTCCTCCCGATCCTCCACTTCCCACGGAAGCAGAATCCCCCGGGGCAGGTTGCCCCGACCGCCGTAATACTGCTTGACCAGAGCGGACAATACCTCTCCCCGGTCCTCCTCCATAGGAGTGGGGAAAAGCTCCGTATCCCGGCCCGCCAAATCACCGGCCAGAAAGTGAAGCACGGTAAAGCAGCTCTTGGCATCGCCCAGAAACAGGCCGCATACGTCCACATCCGCCCGCAGAGAGGCCACTACCTTCTGCCGGGAGCCCAACAGCTGGATCGCCTTGATGCGGTCGCGGTACTCCGCCGCCGCCTCGAAGCGCAGCTCCTCGGAAGCGCACTCCATCTGCTCACGCAGCTGCTGCTCT
>USIZ01000221.1 GCA_900554855.1 uncultured Eubacteriales bacterium
TGCTTTGCCATGGTATTCCCTCGGTTTCTGAAATCTTATTTCCCCCGCAGTTCGATGATCTGGTCGCGCAGGGCGGCGGCAAGCTCGAATTCCAGCATTTTGGCGGCTTCCTTCATCTGCTTTTCCAGCTTGTCGATGAGCTGGAGCTTTTCCAGCTTCGTCATCTGCTTGACGGGCTTGGCGTCCCGCTTGGCGGGCTCGGCGATCTCCAGCAGCTCCCGGATGTCCTTGCGGATGGTCTTGGGCGTGATACCGTGGGCCTTGTTGTAGGCGTCCTGCTTTTCCCGGCGGCGCTGGGTCTCGTCCATGGCCTGCCGCATGGAGGGGGTGATCTTGTCGGCATAGAGGATGACTTCGCCGTCGGCGTTTCGTGCGGCGCGGCCGATGGTCTGGATCAGAGCGGTCTCGCTGCGCAGGAAGCCCTCCTTGTCCGCGTCCAGAATGGCCACCAGGCTCACCTCCGGCAGATCCAGTCCCTCCAGGAGCAGATTGATGCCCACCAGCACGTCAAAGGAGCCAAGGCGCAGATCCCGGATGATCTCCATGCGTTCAATGGTGTCGATGTCGTGGTGCATATAGCGCACCTTGATGCCGGCGGTCTGGAGGTATTGGGTCAGATCCTCGGCCATTTTTTTGGTCAGCGTGGTGACCAGCACCCGCTCCTGCCGGGCGGCGCGGATATTGATCTCGCCGATCAGGTCGTCGATCTGACCTTCGATGGGCCGCACCTCCACTCTGGGATCCAGCAGGCCGGTGGGGCGGATGACCTGCTCCACGATCTGGCCGGAGCGCTCCTGCTCGTACTTGCCGGGGGTGGCAGAGACGTAGATGACCTGATTGAGCCGCTGTTCAAATTCCTCAAATTTCAGCGGCCGGTTGTCATAGGCGCAGGGGAGCCGGAAACCGTAGTCCACCAGCGTGGTCTTGCGGGCCCGGTCGCCGTTGTACATGGCCCGCACCTGGGGCAGGGTGACGTGGGACTCGTCGATAAAGAGCAGAAAATCCTTGGGGAAGTAGTCCAGCAGCGTGTGGGGCGGGGAGCCGACCGGGCGGCCCTCGATGACTCTGGAGTAGTTTTCAATGCCGGAGCAGTAGCCGATCTCCTGCATCATCTCCACATCGTACATGGTGCGCTGGCGGATGCGCTGCGCCTCAATGGCCTTGCCCTGTTCCTCGAAGAACCTGACCCGCTCATCCATCTCCTTGTAGATGTCCTTAATGGCCCGATCCATCTTCTCTTTCGGGGTGACATAGTGGGTGGCGGGCCAGATGGGGATGTTGTTTAGCCGCCGGATCGGGGTTCCGGTGACCACATTGATCTCGCTGATGCGGTCGATCTCGTCGCCAAAGAACTCCACCCGGATGGCGGTGTCTTTCCAATAGGCGGGCCAGATCTCCACCGTGTCGCCCCGCACCCGGAACATATTGCGCTCAAAGGCGATGTCGTTGCGCTCGTAGCGGATGGCCACCAGCTTGCTTAGCAGCTGGCGGATCTCCATGGTGGCGCCGACCCGGAGGGAGACCATCATGGAGGCAAAATCCTCCGGTTCACCCAGACCGTAGATGCAGGAGACGGAGGACACCACGATGACATCCCGCCGCTCCAGCAGGGAGGCGGTGGCGCTCAGACGCAGCCGGTCGATCTCATCGTTGACGGAGGAGTCCTTCTCGATGAAGGTGTCTGTGTGGGGGATATAGGCCTCGGGCTGGTAGTAGTCGTAGTAGGAGACGAAGTATTCCACCGCATTGTGCGGGAAAAACTCCCGGAACTCGCTGTAAAGCTGGGCGGCCAGCGTTTTGTTGTGGGCCAGCACCAGCGTGGGGCGCTGCACCTGCTCGATGATCTTGGCCATGGTGAAGGTCTTGCCGGAGCCGGTGACGCCCAGCAGCGTCTGCTCATCCAGCCCCAGTTCCACGCCCCGGCTCAGCGCCTCGATGGCCTCCGGCTGGTCACCGGAAGGGGCATAGGGACTGACCACTTCAAATTTTGGCACGGCATTCCCCTCCTTATATCAGTATAAACAAGTTATCTCTATTTTATAGAAACGTATGTTCGATGTCAATATCAAACGCCGGAATTTCGCGGCGGCGGGATCAGACCGGAGCGCACCATGGAGACGAATTCCCCGTCCGCGACCACCAGATGATCCAACAGTTCAATGTCCAGCGCCCGCAGCAGGGGAATGAGCTGGAGCGTCAGCTTTACGTCGGCTTCGGAGGGGACGGCCAGGCCGCTGACGTGGTTGTGGGCCAGCACGACGGAGGTGGCCCGGTCGTCCATGGCGGTCTCGATGACCAGCCGGGTGTCCATAAGCACCCGGTTCAGACTGCCCTCCGCCAGCCGACGGCAGGACAGCACCCGACCCTTGGCGTCCAGACAGAGCAGGTAGAGCAGTTCGCTCTTTGCTCCGAAAAAATAGGGCAGCAGATATTCGCCTGCGTCCTCCACGGAGCAGACCTTGTCCGCGTGCCCGGCCCGGGAGGCCAGGTAGCGGCGCATGACCTGGGGAAACATGGAGAGGTAGAGGGCGGTGTGCTCGCCCACGCCCTTGACCTGTCGCAGATCCTCCGGGGAGGCGTCCAATACAGCGGCGAAGGAGCCGAAGTGGTTGATGAGCCGGTGGGCCAGCGGGTTCACATCGCCCTGCGGCACGGCATAGAACAGCATCAGCTCCAGAAGCTGGTGGTCGTCAAAAACTCGTTCGCCGTGGTCGGCAAAGCGCTGCTTCAGACGCTGACGGTGCCCCTCATGAACGGACATGATTTCCCCTCCTTTTAGGTGATGATGGAAAAACCGGCAGACGCACCAGCGGTGCGCCTGCCGGTTCAGGGCCTGTGTTATGATTTGCGGTCCAGTTTTATGCCTTTGCGCCGTACTGCTCCAGATAGGCCTCCATTTTGGCCTTCATCTCGTCATCAATGTAGACCTTGCCGTCGATGGGGCGGTTGTGGAGGAAGGAAATGATCTCCCGCACGGTGACGATGGGGCAGACCGTGATGCCGTAATCCTCCCGCAGCTCGTCCAGCGTGGAGCACTCCTTGGTGCCGCGTTCCATGCGATCCACGCTGACGAACAGATAGGCCATTTTCACATCGGCGACGTGCTTGAAGAGCTCAATGCTCTCCCGCACGGCGGTACCGGCGGTGACCACGTCCTCCACAATAGATCGGAAGAGCGTCGTG
>USIZ01000222.1 GCA_900554855.1 uncultured Eubacteriales bacterium
GTGTAGCTCACCCGGCCGAAGTCGGAGGTGGCGACGTGCTGGAGCCGCTCCTTCAGGCCCTTGTCCACAAAGGAGTTGAAGAAGTCCATCTCGTCGGGGCAGTGCTCCATGACATAGGTGATGATATACTTGATCATGTCCTCGGCCAGATCCATGTCAGCCTTCAGGTCGGCGAAGGCGATCTCCGGCTCGATCATCCAGAACTCGGCGGCGTGGCGCTGGGTATTGGAGTTCTCGGCGCGGAAGGTGGGGCCGAAGGTGTAGACGTCGCCAAAGGCCATGGCGAAGTTCTCCGCCTGCAGCTGGCCGGACACGGTCAGATTGGCGGACTTGCCGAAGAAGTCCTGGGTATAGTCCACGGTGCCGTCCTCGTTTCTGGGCACGTTCTCCAGATCCAGCGTGGTCACCCGGAACATCTCACCGGCGCCCTCGCAGTCGGAGGCGGTGATGATGGGGGTGTGGATATAGACGAAGCCCCGCTCCTGGAAGAACTTGTGGATGGCGTAGGCCGCCACGCTGCGCACCCGGAAGGTGGCGGAGAACAGGTTGGTGCGGGGGCGCAGATGCTGGATGGTGCGCAGGAACTCCACGGAGTGGCGCTTCTTTTGCAACGGATAGTCGGGGGCGGAGGTGCCCTCCACGGCGATCTCGGCAGCTTTCAGCTCAAAGGGCTGCTTGGCGTCGGGGGTGAGCACCAGCTCGCCGGAGATGATGAGGGCGGCGCCCACATTCTGCTTGGCAATCTCGTCGTAGTTGACCAGCGTGCCCCGGTCCATGACCACCTGCAGGTTGTTGAAGCAGCTGCCATCGTTCAGGGTGACAAAGCCAAAGGTCTTCATGTCGCGCAGAGAGCGCACCCAGCCGGCCACAGTCAGCTGGCGGCCGCCCATCGCGCCGGAGTTGGCGTAGATATCAGCGATCGTTGTACGGTTCAAAGGAAAAACCCCTTTTCTTAAATAATCAGGGTACCGCCCTGTAAGCCTTCCAGTGGGAAGCCTTTTATGCGGCATCCATAATACTCAGATAAAATATTATACCCTCTGCGAAAGTATTTTGCAAGATTTCTCCGTTTTTTCCCATGGAAAAGCCCTTCGTTTGCCCGACGCTGTGTTTTTTCCCGTTTCTGTGCTATAATGGGGCAAAAATAGAGCAAAGGACTGTCAATATTTTATGGAATATCATCTGCAATATATGCCGCCGGAGGAGCTTGAACGGGTCTATCCGAAGATGGAGCAGGATTTTCCTCCGAATGAACTCAAAAGGCAGCCCCATCTGCGTGCGCTGATGGAGTCCGGGATGTCGGTGGGATGGTACCTGATGGCCGACGGGAAGGCCGCGGGCTATGCCTTTATGCTGCGCCACCCGGCGGCGCCCTACGTCCTGCTGGACTATCTGGCCATGGAGGAGCGGGGCCACGGCGCGGGCAGCGCCTGCCTTGCCCTGCTGAAAAACGAGTATCCCCAGGGCATCATCGCCGAGGTGGAGGCGGTCGACCCGGGTCTGGACGCAGAGACTGCCGCGCTGCGCCGTCGGCGCATCGGCTTCTATCAGCGCGCCGGCTTTATCCCCTGCCCCTTCCCCAACCGCATTTTCGACGTCCACTATCTGGTGCACCTCTGGCACCCCGCTGCCCCGGAGCATCCCGCCCCGAGCGTCGCCGCCGCGCTGGACACCCTCTACGCCCTTCAATACCCTGACGCGGAGTACCGGAACAACGTGTTCATCGACGTGCCGGAGGAGGGCTGACATACCGCCTGTTTTGCACAGATCGTCCGGAATGGGGTCTGTCCGCTTGCCCGGTTCAGAAAATCGTGATACAATAAAAGGTAATTTCAAGCAATTTCTGAGGTGACGCATTTTGGAACTGAGACAGATCATCGGCAATACCTGGTGCCTTTACGGCCATCAGCTTATCCCGCTCTATCGGACGGACAGCACCCACTGCATCCTGCTGGACACCGGGGCCAGCGCCCTGCGGCAGGATATCGTGGATACGCTGGAGCAGAACGGCCTGACGCCCATCGGTCTGCTGTGTACCCACACCCACTTTGACCACTTCGGCAACGCCCGCTATCTCTCTGAGCGCTACCACTGCCCGGTGGCTCTCCCGCTGGGCGAGGCGGAGATCTGCCGCACGCTGGCCTCCGTGAAAAGCCACCTCTTTGTGTTCACCGCCGGACAGGTAGAAAACGACCCGGAGATGAGCGAGATCCCCTGTCTGGTGGATCATGTCATCCGCCCCGAGGAGACGGACACGCTGTTCCGGGGCGTGCGCTTTCGGGTGCTCCACACCCCCGGCCACGCCATAGATCACGTCAGTTACATCACCCCGGACAACGTCTGCTACATCGGCGACGCCCTCATGTGCGGACGCACGCTCCACGCCTCCCGCCTGCCCTACGCCTTCAACTTCCGCCAGAGTCTGGAGACCATCGAGAAGCTGAAGGATTCCCTTGCCGACTGCGAGGCGCTGGCCGTGGCCCACTGCGGTGTGCTCTACGACCACTTTGACGATCTGGTGGACGAGAATCTGCGCATCATGGAGGAGCAGCTCAGCGAGGTCAGGGCGCTGGTGGATCACCCCATGTCCTCCGACGAGGTGTGCGCCGCCGTGTGCGCCCACATGGGCGTCAGCGTGTCCACCCCGAAGAAGGCCCAGAGCCTGGAACGTTTCCTGCGCCCCTATCTGGAGTTTATGGTGGACGAGGGCAGCCACCGCATGGTCATGCGGGGCACCACCCTGTGCTATGAGCCTGTGGACTGAATTTAAATCAAATGATGACAGCAGCGCCCCCGGCGATCGCCGGGGGCGCTGCGCTGCCTTCAGCCAGAGCGACAAATTGGGGGTTGTGGAAATAAAGACAGACTTCCACCTATGTCATTCTGAGGGAGCGTCAGCGACCGAAGAATCTTACAGCACCGACCTTCTACACGAAGAATGCTTCTTGCCTGAGACCGGTGCTGTAAGATCCTTCGCTTCGCTCAGGATGACAGACTAAAAGTTTGCAGAGACTGTCGAAGGCTTCCACTTGGGGGTGAGCCTTTCGTGCGGCGCTGACCGCTTGCAGGTCTGACGTAGGGCGGGTGCTTGCCCCCGCCGCGGACGGCCGCAGTTACTGCAATGGGACAGCTTACAGGTCATCGGTAAAAATCGGCATACCTTTTACGATAGCATTTGC
>USIZ01000223.1 GCA_900554855.1 uncultured Eubacteriales bacterium
AAGGGATTCTACGACTATGCCAACAAGTACCAGCCCGGCGCGGCAGAGGAGGTCTGCCCGTCGCCCATTCCCGCCGAGTGGGAGGCGAAGATCGCCGCCGCGGCCAAGATCGTATTCCACACGATCGGCCTGAGCGTCTATTCTCGGGCGGACTTTATCGTCACCGAGGACGGCACCCCCTATTTCCTGGAGATCAACAATCTGCCCGGTATGACGCCTACCAGCCTGGTGCCCCAGGAGGCCGCCGCAGTGGGGATCTCCTACGGCGAACTCTGCGAGCGCATCGTGTCTGCGTCGATCGAGGCGAGAAGAGGATGACAGTATGGAAGCTTTGACTTTAAATCAGATCGCTGCCGCGGTGCATGGCCGTCTGTTGGGCGAGGGCTTTGATGCGGAGCAGACTGTCAGTGAGGTCTGTACGGACAGCCGTAAGATCAAAAAAGGCTGCCTTTTTCTGCCGCTGGTGGGCGAGAAGTTTGATGGCCACGATTATATCGATGCCTCTCTGAGCGCCGGTGCCGCCGCCTGCCTGACGGCGGTGGAGCCTGCACAGCTGAAGCCCGGCAAGGCCTATATCCGGGTGGAGAATACCCAGGACGCCCTGCGGGATCTGGCCGGCTGGTATCGGGGTCAGTTCCAGATCCCTGTGGTGGCCGTGACCGGCAGTGTGGGCAAGACCACCACCAAGGATATGGTGGCCGCTGTGCTGGGGGAGAAGTACAATGTCCTCAAAACGGATGGCAACTTCAACAACAATATCGGCCTGCCCATGACCATTCTGCGCCTGAACCGCACTCATCAGATCGCCGTGCTGGAGATGGGCATGAACCATCTGGGCGAGATCGACTATCTGACGAAGATCGCCCGGCCCGATGTGGCGCTGATTACCAATATCGGCGACGCCCACATCGAAAATCTCGGTTCCCGTGAGAATACGCTGAAGGCCAAAAGCGAGATCTTTCACGGCATGACGGCTGAGGGACGGGCTGTGCTCAATGGGGACGACGCGCTTTTGCGCACACTGGACGGCCAGATCGCCCAGTCCATCACCTGGTGCGGCGGAGGGGAAAACTGCGCGTGGCGGGTGACGGATCTGGAGGAACACTGGCAGGATCATATGGAGTGCCAGCTCCACAGTCCCACTGGCGCGTGGCATCAGGAGATCCCCAGCCTGGGTGCGCACATGATCTATCCCGTGACCATGGCTGCCGCCGTGGGCAGAATGTACGGCCTGACGGATGAGCAGATCCGTCGGGGCATTCTGGAGTTCGAGCCTACGAAGATGCGTATGGCCATCCTGCATCGTGGTGATGACATCACGATTCTGAATGATACCTATAACGCCAACCCCCAGTCCATGCGGGCGGCGGTGGATATCCTGTCCAAGCAGGCCAGCACCTACCGTATTGCCGTGCTGGGCGATATGCTGGAACTGGGCGACCTTGGCCCCGCGCTTCACGCGAGCGTGGGTCAGTTTGTGGGCCGCATCGGCATTGACTGCCTGATCACCGTGGGCAAGCTGGGCGAGAGCATCGCCGACGGCGCGGAGAGCGCCGGATGCCCCAAGATCCGCCGTTGTGCCAATCAGGCGGCGGCCCAGGTTGCGCTGGCCGAAGAAGTGCGCCCGGGTGCCACCATTCTGGTCAAGGCCAGCCGGGGCATGAAGTTTGAGCACCTTGTGGATTACTTGGTGGAATCGACACCGGAGTGTGAGGAATGATCGATATTTCCGTCTCCGATCTGGTCAAGTCTTTTCAGGTCGGAGAAAATGTATTGAATGGCGTGACCTTTCATGTCAATGAGGGGGAGCGCGTGGGCATTCTGGGTAAAAACGGCTCAGGAAAGACCACACTGTTTAAAATTCTGACCGGCGAGTATGATTATGACGAGGGCCAGGTCTCCATTGCCCCGGGCAAGCGGTTGGGGCTGATCTCCCAGATCCCGGTCTATCCACCGGAGTACACCGTGGAGGATGTGCTGGACACTGCTTTTGAGCGTATCCACGCCATGGAGGAGGAGCTCAAGTGCATCACTGACCGCATGGCGGCGGGGGAGAGCGGCGAGGAGCTTCTGCGCCGCTATGACCGGCTGTCCTCCGGCTTTGAGCAGGCCGGCGGTTATGATCTGGATGTGCGCATCAGCAAGGTGTGCAACGGCCTTGGTATTTCTCAGGAGATGCGCGAGCGGGAATTCGCCGCTCTGTCCGGCGGCGAAAAGACCCGGATCAATCTGGGCCGCCTGATCCTGGAGGATACGGACATCCTCCTGCTGGACGAACCGACGAACCACCTGGATCTGCATGCGGTGGAGTGGCTGGAGGACTATGTGTCCCGCTTCAAGGGCACGGTGCTCACCATTTCCCATGACCGCTATTTCCTTGACCGCTGTGTGGATCGCATCATTGCCCTGAACGAGGGGAAAGCGGAGTTCTACTCCGGCAATTACAGCTTTTATGTGCAGGAGTCGGAGCGGCGCTATCAGGAGCGGCTCAAGCAGTATGAAAAGGAGCAGGCCAAGATCGGCCAGCTTACCCGCGCTGTGGAGCAGATGCATCTGTGGGCATTTCTGGGCAATGACAAGCTGCATAAGCGGGCTTTTTCCATGGAAAAGCGTATTGAGAAAATGCGCACCACGGACAAGCCCCGTCAGGAGCAGAATCTGACCATGGGATTCCAGTCCACCGACTTCAAGGGCGATGTGCTCTTCACGCTGGAGGGCGTTTCCAAGTCCTTTGGAGAGCATAGGCTTTTCTCTGACCTGGAACTAGAGGTGCTGGGCGGTGAGCGCATTGCCCTGCTGGGTGATAACGGCACCGGCAAGTCCACCTTGCTCAAGATCCTGTTGAAGGAGGAGAAACCGGACGCCGGCGGCGTCCGCTTCGGCCCCACTGCCAAGGTGGGTTACCTGCCTCAGATCGTCAAATTCGACCATCCGGAGCGCAATCTGGTGGACACCCTGATCTATGAGAAGGACTGCTCTGCACAGGAGGCACGGGATCAGCTGGCCGCCTTCCGTTTTCGGGGGGAGGACGTGTTCAAGAGCGTTTCGACCCTGTCCGGCGGCGAAAAACAGAAAATTGCCTGTGCGTCCGTTTCCGCAATGGAGCCCGATATATTTGTACTGGACGAGCCATCTTCCAATTTAGATATTAAATCAATCAGAGAATTAAAAAAT
>USIZ01000224.1 GCA_900554855.1 uncultured Eubacteriales bacterium
TTCCGCCAAGATCAAGGTCATCAAGGCTGTCCGTGAGATCACCGGCCAGGGCCTGGCTGAGGCGAAGGCCACTGTTGAGGGCGCTCCCGCTACCCTGAAGGAGGCCGTGTCCAAGGACGAGGCTGAGCAGCTGAAGGCTAAGCTGGAGGAAGTCGGCGCTAAGGTCGAGCTGAAGTAATTCAGTTTTCATCCAAATTTTTAGAAGAGCTGCCTTTTATGGTAGCTCTTCTTTTTTATCCTCTTCCCTATTACACATATCAAAAGAGCGAGCGTACGGAAAATACGCTCGCTCTTTTACTGCTTTTTTTGATTCAAACTTACTCAACGTAATCCAGCAGCACGCTGACCGGCTTGCGCACTGGCGCATCGGGATGCTCATCCGGATAGCCGATAGAGATCAGCGCCACTACGATCTCATCCTGCGGAATGTGGAGCAGTTCGGCAACCTTCTCTGCATCAAAGATGCCCATAATAACGCTGCCCACGCCGTGCTCCCACGCCGCAAGGCAGAAGGTCTGGGCGGCCACACCGGCATCGAACAGCATCCAGTTTTCACCCTTGTTGGTCGTTGCAGAGCCATCGCGCTCCATGCCGCTTCTTCCCTTCACCGCAGTCAGCACCACGACTTGAGGCGCACGCTCCAGCGTACCGGTGTTATAGACAAAATTGAGCGTATACTCCTCCGCGATCTTCTTCTGGAGCGCTTTGTTCTCCAGCACATGATAACGGACAACCTGCGTATTTTTCCACGAAGGGGCATAGGCTGCGGCGGATACGATCTGCTCAATCGTCTCATGATCTACCAGCTTATCCTGGAACCTGCGAATGCTCCGACGGGTAGTGATTGCTTCCAAAGTATTCATATTAAACGCTCCTTTTAAGGGATATGCTTTCATTATAATAAAATGTCTGTACAAGTCAAGCCGTAATAAGCCCTGGCACGACAAGCAAATAGGCGGACACCTCATCGGTGTCCGCCTATCATTTATCCCTGGCCTATAACTGTAAGGTAAGTTTTCAGGTCCTCATCCCAGATCTGGAACGCCGGATCCCCCCGGTGATCTGTCAGTCCGGTATGCTCTGCCAGATACTCTGACAGATAGGCCATGACTTTCAGAGAGCCAGAGAAGTTGATATGATCACCGTCGTCCAGGCAGTCTGCGCTCCAATCCAGCCCGATCTCCTCCTGGAGCAGATTGAAATCAATAAACTCCAAATCATACTCCTGCGCAAAAGCCTCCAGACCATTATGAATCGCGTAAGTCCAGTTTTTCGGGGAAGGAGAACTGTAAAGGATCAGTTGAATATTGTTTTCCTTGCAGAGTGAGACGATCTGCGCTGCAAAGTAACGATAGAGCCAGGGCATTTTCTGCACCTGATCTGTTACAGCCTTATAATAATCCGGATCAGGATACGGCATGACCGCTCCATTGATATAGGCGCCTCGGGAATAATCCGGGGTATGCTCATTTTTTTCACTGCCGGACAGATCAGGCAATACTGTTTGCCACTGTTCATGATAGCGGATAAACGGGAACAACTCGCCCAGGGTGGAGGTCAAAAGCCCCTCAAACTCCGTCAGACTGATCAGGTTTTTATAGAGAATATCCGTCTCAAGCAGCAGCACCTTAGGATGCTGCGTTTCAAGCACGGTCTGTAAATCCGCATAAAAATCCTGAAGCCGCTGGCCGGGTTTACTCAGGTTATAGCCCGTAAACCCGTCTGTGCGCCATACTTCCATCGGCTGGAACGATGCCCAGCCCTCACTGTCTCCGACAACCAGGTAGTCTACCTCCCCCAGCCCTTTCAGCTGGCTCAGTTCCGCTGCTTCTTTCGGGCGGAACACCGGGCCAAGCGCAGCCATCAGTGCGGCCAAAATGGCAAGGAAGAGGATGGGTTTCAAAATTTTTGTCTTCATACTCTTGCTCCCCCTTCTCAGAATCCGGCGTAGATGAGGTCCGCAGGAGTATGGCCAGCGCCATAGACGCCGAAGATCAGTACCACGAACAGCGCTGCAAAGTAGAAACACCAGCGGGGCACGATGGGCCAGGCCGCGACGCATTCACGGATATGAACGCCCCGCTCTTGGAGAATACCGATAACCAGCACCACAGCCAGCGCAATCCCGGCAACCAGATAATCCTGAAAGGTGATGCCCAGTGTCAGCAATGCGCCGTCAGCAACACCGCCCTTGCCGAAGCCGGTGAAGATCGAACGGAACATCTGCCAGCCCGCCGGCATAGAAGTCGCTCTGAAAAAGAGTTCTCCGGTGAAGATGATCGCCAGCATCTTGACCGTCTGCAATATGCGCCACGGCCAGCGGCTGCGGTCAATGCCCAGTTTTTCGGTTCCGGAGGCCACCAACGGCTCGATCAACTCGCCCGCTACGATTAGCACAAAGTAGTACATACCATAGAACAGGTACGTCCAACCGGTGCCATGCCACACGCCATTGCACAGCCAGACAGCAAAGAGCGGAATCAGCGTCTGCGCGATCTGGCCATAGTGCTTGCCCAGCTTTTTGCGCGCAGATTTGCCCAGCTTTTTGATACCGCTGGTCAGAGACAGCGGATAGAAAATGTAGTCCTTGAACCACGCGCCCAGCGTAATATGCCACCGGCGCCAGAACTCCGACGGGTTCTTTGCAAAAAAGGGCTGGCGGAAGTTTTCCGGCAGCGTCAAGCCGAACATCTCTCCAGTACCAATGGTCATATCGATGCAGCCGGAGAAATCGGCGTAGAGCTGGAGCGTGTAGAGAATACCGGCCAGCGCCATGACGCCGCCCTGATAACTGTCCGGATGATTAAAGAGCGTGGACACCAGAGGACTCAGCCGGTCGGCAATGATCCATTTTTTAAAAAGTCCCCACAGCAGGCGCTGCGCACCGAACGTCAAATTGCGGTAGGTGAGCTGTTTGCCCTCCCACAGCGGTCGGGCCAACTCGCCATAACGACAAATGGGGCCTTCCATGATGATCGGGAAAAAAGACAGAAACAGGGCCATTCGCCCGATATTCCGCTCCGCCTCGATCTTGCGATAGTAGACATCTACCAGATAACTGATGGCCTCCAGCGTATAGAACGAGATGCCCAGCGGAAGAATGAGATTCTTTACCGGAAGCACTTCTGATGCCGTCCAGAGGTTCAGATGCGATGCCACAC
>USIZ01000225.1 GCA_900554855.1 uncultured Eubacteriales bacterium
GCTATGCTGGAGGGCAGTGTCATCACCGCCGACTCCATGCGCGCCCGGGGCTATGGCACCGGCGCCGCGACCAGCTATCAGGACATCGCATGGCACCGGAAAGACCGGCTCCTGCTGGGGGCAGTCCTGCTTTTGACCCTGTTCACCGCAGTGAGCTTTGTGTCCGGCGGAATGCGCGCGAACTTTCTGCCCGCGCTTGACCTTGCCCCGGTCTGCGGCCTGACGCTGATCCCGCTGACGGGCTACGCCCTGCTGCTGCTCATCCCCACCGCACTCCACCTCTGGGAGGAACTGAAATGGCACTTTTTGAAATCGAACATCTGACCTTTGCCTACCCCACCACGCCGGACACGCCCTGTCTGAAGGACGTAAGTCTGACGCTGGAGGCGGGAGAATATCTGGCCCTGTGCGGCAAGAGCGGCAGCGGCAAGACCACCCTTCTGCGCCAGCTCAAGAGCGTACTGGCCCCCCATGGCAAAAAAAGCGGCCTCATCCGCTTTGACGACCGGGAGCTGGAGGACGTGGACGCCCGGGAACAGGCCGGGCGCATCGGCTATGTGATGCAGGATCCGGACAGCCAGATCGTCACCGACAAGGTTTGGCATGAGCTGGCCTTCGGTCTGGAAAGCCTTGGCTGTGACCAGAGGACCATGCGCCTGCGAGTGGCGGAAATGGCCAGCTACTTTGGCATTCAGGACTGGTTCCACCGGGAGGTAGCCGAGCTGTCCGGCGGACAGAAACAGCTGCTGAATCTGGCCTCGGTCATGGCCATGCAGCCCGACGTGCTCATTCTGGACGAGCCGACGAGTCAGCTGGATCCCATCGCCGCCGCCGACTTTCTGAACACCATTGCCCGGCTCAACCGGGAGCTGGGCACCACCATCCTGCTCTCTGAGCACCGGCTGGAAAACGTGCTGCCGGTCTGCGACCGGATCGCCGTCATGGAGGAGGGGCGCATCACCATTGCGGATTCCCCCCGGAACACCGTGGCCGCACTCCACGCCGCAGGCAGCGACCTCTTTGCCGCTATGCCCGCCACTGCCCGGGCCTATTATGCCGCCGGTGAGACCGACGGCACGGTTCCGCTGACCGTCCGGGAGGGGCGCGCCTGGCTGACCCGAAAGGCCGCCGGAAGGGCACTGCCCGCCCCCGCCCTGCCGGAGCGCGAGCTGTCCGAATCGTCAGCGCCCCCGGCGCTGGAACTCAAGGAGCTGTGGTTCCGCTATGAAAAGGACGCCCCGGATGTACTCCGGGACGTGAATCTGCAAGTACCGAAGGGCAGTCTGTTCGCCATTCTCGGCGGCAACGGCGCCGGCAAGTCCACTCTGCTCAAGGCGGTGTGCGGCATCTGTCCGCCCTACCGGGGCAGGCTGCTGCTGGACGGCGTGCCGCTGAAAAAGTGGAAGGGAAAGGACCTGTTCCGCGGCAATCTGGCCCTTCTGCCCCAGGACCCCAAAAATCTCTTTGTGAAAAAGACGGTGCGGGAGGAGCTGGCCGAGCTGCTGGAGGGCATGCCAAAAGCGGAGCAGGATGCCGAGATCGCCCGTATCGCTGCCCAATGTGACCTCACCCATCTGCTGGACAGTCACCCCTACGACCTGTCCGGCGGTGAGCAGCAGCGGGCAGCACTGGGCAAGGTGCTGCTCACCCACCCGAAGCTGCTCCTGCTGGACGAACCCACCAAGGGCCTGGACTGCTTCTTCAAGGCCGAATTTGCCGCTCTGCTGAAACAGTTCACCGCCCAGGGCGGCACGGCGGTGCTGGTGTCCCACGATGTGGAGTTTTGCGCCCAGTACGCCGACCTGGTGGGGCTGTTCTTCGACGGCCAGCTCACCACCGTCAACACGCCCCGGCGCTTCTTTGCGGATAACAGCTTTTACACCACCGCCGCCAACCGGATGAGTCGCCATATCTTCCGCAATGCGGTGACGGCGGAGGATGTGGCCGAGCTGTGCAGGAGGAATGGGCTGTGAAAAAGACAAAACTCCCCCGCCGGAGCTGGCTGACTCTGATCCTGCTCTTCCTGCTCATCCCGGCGGCGCTCATTTTTTGTCCCAGACTGGGCGGCCAAGTCTGGTATTTCACCAGTCTGCTCATCATCGCACTCACCCTGTGCGCCTTCTTTCTGGTGTTTGAAGCCCGCCGCCCCCAGGCCCGTGAGCTGGTGGTGCTGGCAGTGCTCTCCGCGCTGGCGGTGGCCAGCCGGGCGGCTTTCGCGGCCATTCCCCACTTCAAGCCCATGACCGCGATCATTATGATCACCGGCCTTGCCTTCGGCCCGGAGGCGGGCTTTCTGACCGGCGCGGTCAGCGGCTTTGTCAGCAACTTTCTCTTCGGGCAGGGGCCGTGGACGCCGTGGCAGATGTTCGCCTACGGCGTAGGCGGCTTTCTGGCCGGACTGCTCAGCCGTCTCGGTGTACTGAAGCGAAACCGCATTGCGCTCACCCTCTTCGGTTTTTTCACCGTACTGGTCATTGTCGGACCGCTGCTGGACACCTGCGCGCTGCTCACCATGACGGGCGAGATCACCGTCTCATCCGCCAGGGCGGTCTACCTCTCCGGTATCCCGGTCAATCTGATCCACGGTGCCGCCGCCGGCCTCACCATGCTGCTGTTTGCCAACCCTCTGCTGTACAAACTGGACCGGCTCCGGGTGAAGTACGGTATGCTGGAGGGCGGGCAATGAGGTTTTCCGACTACCACCCCGGCATCAATTTCTGTTTTTTCGCCGCCGCACTGGCAGGGACGATCCTGTTCCGCCACCCGGTCTACCTCATCCTCTCCCTCTGCACCGCCACGCTCTGGTCGATGGAACTGAAGGGAGCAAGAGCGCTCGCCTTTGACGCCCTTGCCCTCCTGCTGGCAGCGCTGTTCGCCCTGTGGTATGCCAGCTATCACCACTTTGGCGTCACGCCGCTCTGGACAAATCGGGTGGGCAACGAGATCACGCTGGAAAGCCTGCTCTATGGACTGATGCTGGGCGGCACCATTGCCGCCGTGCTGGTGTGGCTGAGCTGCCTGCACACAGTGTTCACCGCCGACAAGACCGTCTATCTCGCCGGGCGCATCGCTCCAAAGCTGGCGCTGTTTCTGGCCATTCTGCTCCGACTCGTCCCCCGCATCAAGACCCAGTGGCGGCGCACCGCCGCCGCCC
>USIZ01000226.1 GCA_900554855.1 uncultured Eubacteriales bacterium
CTGCCCCGCTATCTGGTGGAGGATACGCTGGAGAAAAACGGCCTGCCCTATCAGGAGACCACCAGTCTCGAGGAAGCTCTGCCCCAGCTGGACTTCCTCTACATGACCCGCGTCCAGCGCGAACGCTTCTTCAACGAGGCCGACTATATCCGCCTGAAGGACACCTACATTCTCGATCCCGAGAAGCTGAAAAACGCCAAGCCCGATATGGCGATCCTGCACCCGCTGCCCCGTGTCAACGAGATCACCGTAGACGTGGACGACGATCCCCGCGCCCGCTATTTCCAGCAGGCCGCCAACGGCCGGTTCATCCGCATGGCTCTCATCATGAAGATGCTGGGCCTCAAGGCGTAAGCAGGAGGGTTTTGCTATGAATATCGACAGCATCCGCAACGGCTACGTGCTCGACCATATCAAGGCCGGCGCCAGCATGGAGATCTACCGCCTGCTGGGGCTGGACAAGCTGGACTGCTCCGTGGCCATCATCAAAAACGCCAAGAGCACCAAGCTGGGCCGCAAGGACATCATCAAAATCGACGCCCTTATCGATCTCGATCTGGACGTACTGGGCTATGTTGACCCGGACATCACCGTGTCCATCATCAAGGACGGTGTACAGGTGGAAAAGAAGCATCCCCAGCTGCCTAAGAAGCTGGTCAACGTGCTGCGCTGCAAGAACCCTCGCTGCATCACCACCACCGAGCCCCATCTGCCCGCTGAGTTTGTGCTGAGCGACCCGGAGAAGCACACCTATCGCTGCGCCTACTGCGACAGCGAGTACCACCGCTGAAATGTTTAAAAAGGTCTGCGGTCTTTGAGCGTACGAGAGTACATTGCCTTTATGTTTTACAGACCAGCTGAGCCTGCGACGTGAAAATGGACACCATCCACATTGGATGGTGTCCATTCTTATTTTTCCCGTTTATCAGAGCGAGGGCGGTAGGCTTCCCAGTCTGCATCCTCGCCGGACAGCGCCCGGTAGGCTGCAACTGCATCCGTGAGCGCCGTCAAATTTGGATCAATGATGGGCAGATCCAGGCCGCAGAGCATTGCCTGTGTCAGGAAGCTGACCGTGATATGGTCGCGCCGGGGCAGACCGAAGGAGATATTGCTGACATTCAGCACGCAGTGAAGTCCCATCTGCTCATGCACCATGCGCACCGCCTTCAGTGTCTCCTGCGCCTGCCCTTTCCAATCAACGATGGGCCGCGCCAGACAGTCGATATAGACCTCCCGCTTCGGAATGCCGTAGCTCAAAGCCGTCTGAGCGATGCGGCGGGCCAGTTCCACACGCTGCTGCGCGGGCCGAGGGATGCCGTTCCTATCCATAGCCATGCCGACTACACCCGCGCCGTATTTCTTGACCAGGGGCAGGATGCGATGCATGAGCTCCGGCTCGGCATTCACCGCATTGACGATGGCACGACCGTTACAGGCACGCAGTCCGGCTTCGATCGCTCCGGGTTCAGACGAACTGATCCGAAGAGGCAGATCGACCACGCTTTGGATGGCACGCACCACCTGCGGCATCAGTTCCGCTTCGTTCACCCCGGGCACACCGATATTCATATCCAGAATATCAGCTCCAGCGGCGGCCTGCTTCACCGCCCAGTCCTTTACCGCATCAAAATCCCGCTCCAGAAGTGCGCGCTGAAGTCGTTCCTGATCCGTCGGATCGATGCATGCACCGATAATCTGTACACCCGCAAACTCCGTCATATGGCTGGCGGAACAGACACCCTGACGTTTGGATGGCCGCTCCGGTTCCTCTATCGGCGGAAGCTGGGCAAGGCGCTGAACGAACTCCGGGGCGGCATCCAACCCGCCCAGAATGCTGACCCCCTGCTCGCGCAAGCGTTCCATCTGACGGGCAAATTCCGCTGCATCTCTCTCGCACCTATCGCTGCAAAGCCGGACAATAAGAGGCTTATCCGTCCAGGAACGCATCTCCTCAAGGAGCGGGCAGTGCTCCTCCGGGCTCAGCCGGCCGCTGATCCCCATGGCAGAGACGCCAAACCCGTCCAGCGTACAGGCCATACACCCCACTGTGGTACCGGCGGCCGTGCGGCCGGAGGCGTCAAAATCCATCGTGACCCAGACAGGCAGGTCGGACTGCTCCCGGACCGCCAATACGGCGGCACGGACATCAGCCAGATCAGTCATTGCCTCGACCACCACCAGATCGGCGCCCGCCCGGTCGCCCGCGCGCACCACCTGAGCATAGCTCTCATAAGCAGCGTCAAAGGACAGCGTACCCAGCGGCTCCAGAGGCCCGCCTGCCGAACCCATATTCAGAGCGACCTTTTTCTGTCCGTCGTTTTGGAGCACGGTGCCCACAGCACCATCTAATATGGTCAATTCAGCCATGACAGCTGACACCTTCCTTTCAAGAGGGACAGGCCGGAAACGCCCTACGCGCCTGAACTATGTATCATTATCATACTATAGATCCCCCACTCTGGCAACCAACTCCCCGCAATCTATCGCACAACAAAAAAAGTTCTGCCCGCACCGAAGTGCGGGCAGAACCGATGTGGAGACTGTCAGACGACAGTTTCAGCGGATCTCATTCGATCGCGATGTAGGTAGAAGCAGGAATCGCCTTGGGGGCTTCCTTCGGCACAGTGACCTGAAGAATACCGTCCTCATACTTGGCGTGCAGGTCTTCGGGCTTGACGCCCTCGCCCACATAGAAGCTACGGCTCATCGTACCGGCGTAGCGCTCCTGACGGATGTAGCGGCCCTTCTTGTCCTGCTCGTCCTTGTCCAGACCCTTAGCGGCGCTGACGGTCAGATAACCGTCCTTCAGCTCCACCTTGACCTCATCCTTCTTAAAGCCGGGCAGGTCAATGTCCACCAGATAGGAATCCTCCGTCTCGCGGACATCGGTCTTCATCATGTTCTTGGCGTGCTTGCCATACAGGGCGTGGTCGATGCCGGGCATCATACCAAAAGCGTCATTGAACATATCATCGAACAGATTCTCACCAAAAATGCTGGGCAACATAAGTCATACCTCCATTCAAAATTCCGGGTGCCGGTGTCTCACCGGCGCCAACTTTTGTCACCGCTTACACATTGTATGCGTTTTCCGTTCCCCGGTGGAGCTCTTTGGCTCTC
>USIZ01000227.1 GCA_900554855.1 uncultured Eubacteriales bacterium
AGGCAAGTCTTTACCGAAACTGACGAAAACGCTCTGCATCTTCACAGGAAAGATGCAGAGCGTTTCTTTTTATTTGCTTATTTGCGCACTCTGAGTTTTTCCGCCAACTCCCGCTCCGGGGTGACATAGGCGGTGGAATAGGTGGTATAGATCACCTTGCCCGGCTTGGCGCCGGCGGGCTTTTTTACATAACGCACCGGGGTATAATCCACCGGCACGTTTTTGTCCTCCTTGCCCTGAGAAAACCAGGCGGCCAGCTGGGCGGCCTCGGCGAGGCTCCGGAGGTCCGGCTCTTCCCCTTCTGTCCAAAGGATGACGTGGGAGCCATGGATCTCCTTTGTATGGAACCAGATGTCGCTCCGGCCTGCCATTTTTGTGGTCAGCAGATCGTTCTGCACATTGTTGCGCCCCACAGAGATGCGCAGTCCGGCGGTAGAGCGGAATTCCATCGGCTTGGACTTTGCCCGCTTCATGCCCTTCTTGGCCGCCTTCTTTGCGCGCAGATAGCCGTTATCCTCCAGCTCCTGCCGGATCTCGATGAGGTCGCGCTCCTCCTCCGCGCAGTGAATGCAGGTAAGCACGCTGTCCAGATAGTCCAGATCGGTCTCGCCCTTGGCGATCTGCTCTGTGAGCATCTTCTCCGCCGTCTTGGCCTTGTTGTAACGCTTATAGTAGCCGGCGGCGTTCTGCTGGGGCGTCAGGAGGGGATCCAGCGGGATCTTCACCTCGGCGCAATCGGGGGCGTAGTAGTTCTGGCAGACCAGCTCCCGCATTCCCTTCTGCATGGCGTAGAGATTGGCGGTAATGAGCTCGCCGCGCAGGCGCAGCAGCTCCCGGTCCTCCGCTTCAGCCAGCTCCTTACGCTGGTTCTCCAGCTTGCGGGCAGCGCGGTTGCGCAGGTTGGTCACCGCTTTGATGAGATCACTGCCCCGCTGGCGGATACGCTCCGCCGTCTCCCGTTCGCCATAGAAGCCGTCCAGCATGGCGGAGAAGCACTCCTCCTGTCGGACAGTCATGGCGGCGCCATACTGGGTGATGGGGCAGTAGGTAAAGTCCTTAGGTTTATCGTCTTTCAGCAGCAGCCAGGGCTTCAGACCGCCCTGACGGATGAAGTCCATCCACCGGAAGAACAGGTCGGCAAACTCCGCATCCGTCGTCTCAACCCGGCGGCCGTCCACGTCGCCGGTAAGCCGGTAGGCCAACTCCCGGCAGATGAGCGGAGAGAGCCCCGCAAAGTGATCCAGCAGGAAGTCCGCCAGCTTCTGCTCCTCCGGGGCATGCTCCAGCAGCGCATCGAAGTCGGCACGCTCCACCGTCAGCGGGTTGCGCTTTTCCTGGGTGGGAGGCAGATGATAAAAAAGCCCGGGCAGGACCTGGCGCTCCTGATTCATCTCCGCATCCACCCGGCGCAGGCAGTCCACCACCCGGCCGTCCGGCCCGGTGAGGATCAGGTTGGCCCGGCGGCCCATGGCCTCCAAAATCAGATGGCGCGGGGCACGCACACCCAGTTCATCCAGCGCCTCCAGCTCCAGATCCACCACCCGCTCCATGGGTGGCTGGGTGACGGAGACAATGCGTGCGCCGGAGAGGTGCTTGCGCAGCAACATACAGAACATGGGGGGCGTGGCCGGGTTGTCCCGGAACACGCCGGTCAGCTGGAGCCGGGGATGAGCCGGATTGGCAGTCAGCAGCAGCTTCACCGCCCCCTCTCTGCCCCGGAGCGCGAGGATGATCTCATCCCGGGCAGGCTGATAGATCTTATCCACCCGGGCATTCACCACGCTGGGCTCCAGCTCCTGCACCACAGCGCGCAGGCATACGGCATCAAGAGGCATGGTCATCCCCCTCCATGATCGCTTCAAACAGTTCGTTGAGCCGCTCCCGGCGGCCATTCAGATAGAGATAGCCGAAAAGAGCCTCCAGCGCGGTGGCATGGCTGTACTCACTGCGGCTGGCGTTTTTCGGAATGTTGCCCACATGGGCGTTGCGGCCCCGGTGGGCAACGGCATTTTCGTCCGGCGTGAGCATGGACTCGATGCGGCTGAGCGCCCGGGCCTGATACCCCGCCCGAACCCGGGCGACGGTCTCCCTGTGCAGGTTCCCTTTCTTGCCAAAGCCGTGGAGAATGAGCCAGGAGCGCACCATCAGTTCGTAGACGCCGTCCCCCAGATGGGCAAGGCCGAGAGCGCTAAGGGAAAGCTGCTCCTCCCGGGGCAGATGCAGGTCAAAATAGTCGGTCATATCAAAGAGTATCCTCCGGTCTGGCCAGCTTCAAGTGGCCGTTATTATACAAGAAAATAAACACCGCCGCAGCGATGATGAGGGCATAGCCCAGAAAGCTCCAGCCGTCGGGCAGCTGGTCGAACACAAGAAAGCCGATCAGGGTAGAGAAAATGATCTGGGTATAGTCGTAGACCGACACCTCCCGCCCCGCTGCGTAGGTGTAAGCCTGAGTCACGCCAAACTGGCCGCCGGCGGCGGCCAGGCCCGCGCCGCAGAGCATCAGCAGCTGATAAACGCTCATGGGGTGATAGTCAAAGATCAGGAACGGCAGGGCGGCCAGGCAGGAAAAGCCAGAGAAGAAGGCCACGATGGTAGGACTCTTCACGCCCCGCAAACCCAGAATGCGCACCTGGGTATAGGCAAAACCCGCGCCGATGCCGCCCATAAGGCCCAGCAGCGACGGGATCAGCTCCAGATTGGCAAAGGTGGGCTTGATGACAAACAGGCTGCCGACAAAGGCGGTCACCACCGCCAGCACCTGCCAGTGGGTGAGCTTCTCTTTTAAAATAAAGTAAGAGAACACAATGACGCAGAAGGGCGACATCTTATTCAGCATGGACGCGTCCGACTGGGCCAGATGGTCCACGGCATAGAAATTGCCGAAGATGCCGACAGTGCCCGCAAAGGAGCGCAGAAACAGGTATTTGAAATTGCCCTTTCCAATGTGAAACCCCTCGCCGGACTTCACCAGAATGACGATGGCAAAGAGCAAAGCCACTGCATTGCGGAAGAAGGCCTTCTGGGGCGTGGGCAGGTCTCCGGCCAGCCGGACAAACATATTCATCAGGGAAAAGCAGAAGGCAGAGGCGATGATGCACAAAATGCCTTTG
>USIZ01000228.1 GCA_900554855.1 uncultured Eubacteriales bacterium
CAGCACACCCAGCTCAATGACGGCCTCGTCCACCGCCATCATGCCGATCATGGCCGGGGCCAGCACATACAGCAGCGTCCCCGTGATCACCATCAAGCCCATGCCCAGCGCAACCGTCAGCCAGCCCAGCCGATAGGTCAGATCCTTCCGCCCGGCGCCTACGCTCTGGCCCACCAGCGTGGAGGCCGCCGCCTGCACGCCAAAGGCGGACATATAGCAAAGACTCTCCGCCGTTATGGCGAAGGAGTTGGCCGCCGTGGCGATGATGCCCAGCGGGGCCACGATGGCGGTAGTCACCATCCGGGCGGTGGAAAGAATGGTGCGCTCCCCCATGACGGGAGCCGAGATAGACAGGCAGCGCTTCAGCTGTGCCGCCGTAAACCGTGCCTTTTCGCCCCGCCGCAGGTGCAGCTCCGGCGACCGCACCAGCAGGATATAGGTCAGCACCACCGCAATGACCACCTGCGACAGCGCCGTTCCCATGGAGGCACCCAGAACCCCCAGACCGAAGCCCGGCAGCGTCACCCCCAGCACCCGCAGCGTTGCGCCGGGGAAGATGAGGAAGGCGTTGAACACCACGTCCAGCAGGCACATCACCACCATGCAGATGCCGGGGGTTTTCATATTGCCCGCCGAACGCAACAGTCCGCCGCAGAGGTTATTCATCTGCATGAAGGGCAGCGACAGAACAAATACCAGAAAGTAGGCGCTGGCATCCTGCCAGATGGCGGGGTCTGCCCGCAGCCAGCGAGGCAGATTCCCGGTGATGCCCAGCGCTATGGCCATCATCACAAGGCTGAAGGCCATGCACACCAGAAAGGCCAGCTTCATGATGCCGCGGGCTTTCTCCGACTGTCTGGCTCCCAGCGCCTGCGCCACCGCCACGTTAAAGCCGATGGTCAGCGCAATGCACAGATCGCCGAAGAGCCACGAGGTGGTCGCCACCACACCGATAGCGGCGGAGGCATTGGAGCCCAGCTGGCCCACCATGGCCGTGTCAATATACTGCATCACCACGGAGGAGATCTGGGCCAGAATGGCCGGCCAGCTCAGCTGAGCGATCAGCAGCAGCTGCTCCCGTGTGGAGATGGGCTGTCCGCTCTGTAATTTTTTCAATCCTTCACCTTGCATTCTGCACCCTCCTTCATGGTCGTAAGTTTCATTCTAACGCAGGGATGCGGCAGTTGCAACACCCTATTTTGCGGTTTTTCCTGCTTTTTTGCGAAAAAGCATCCCGTGTGCCGCAGCACACGGGATGGAAAGTCAGCAAAAAGCTTCTGACCACTCCGGAAAGGCCATGCAGACCGTTGGGCCCGTCAAAAGCCTCGCAGAGTTCGCCGCCCGCAGGCGGCGAAAAGGTCTGATCCATTTTGGCTGACGACCGGTGCGTCAGTCAAAATACCTCTCAGACCGCAAGTATGGAATTTCTGCGGTCTGACGCAGAAATGATGCACGCAGCGGGCTGGGGTCTTTGGTGCAAAATCCAATGGATTTTGCACCAGATTTTTAGAACGACACCGTCAACAGCATCTTGAACCGCTCCTGCCCGTACACCGCATGGGGGATATCCTTGGGCATGATCAGCGTCTCGCCCTGAGACACCAGAAAGACCTCGCCGCCCACGGTGAAGCGGCCGGTACCCTCCAACACCGTCACCATGGCGTCGCCGCCGGCAGCATGGGTGCTGATCTCCTCGTCCTTTTCAAAGGCAAAGAGTGTCATGCTGAGCTTGCTGTTCTGCACCAGTGTGCGGCTGACGATCTGGCCGTCCTGATAGTCTACCTGCTCCGCCATACGCAGAACCTTCTGCTTTTCAATATTCTTATACATAATGGTGTTCCTCCCACAAAATAATAATGAAAGTAGTATGGCCCAGTGCGCCGTTAAAAATCCAGCTTTGTCCGGACGCAGATCTCACGAATTTTGGCCTGTAAGCGCTTGAGATCCTCGAAAGTCTCCGGCTTCTTGCCGGGGTCCCGCAGCAGGGCCGCCGGGTGGTACATGGCCATCTTTTCTATGCCCTCCTGCCGGAAGAACTGACCGTGCTCCTGCGTGATGCGGAAATCGGCCTTGATAAGCTCCATGGCGCTGATGCGCCCCAGACACACCAGAATTTTCGGCTGCATCAGCTCCATCTGCCGCCGCAGATAGCCGCTGCACGCCTCCTTCTCGGTGTTCAGCGGATCCCGGTTCTGAGGCGGGCGGCACTTGACGCTGTTGGTGATATAGATGCGCTCACGGGACAGGCCGATCATTTGCAGCATATCGTCCAGCAGCTTCCCGGCCCGGCCCACAAAGGGCTCCCCCTGCTTGTCCTCGTTGGCGCCGGGGGCCTCTCCCACCAGCAGCACCTCCGCCGCCGGATCGCCCACGCCGAACACCACCTGCGTCCGCTCCTGTGCCAGACTGCACGCCCGGCAGGCCAGACACCGCTGCCGCAGCTGTTCCCACTGCTGATCCATGGCCGCTCCCCCTCTCACACATTCGATAGTACCATCGATATCAGGCGCATTGACCCTTGCTTATCGACGGTATCAGCATAGCAGAAAAAAATGGCTTTGGCAAGTGGGGATACCCACTCTCCTCCGGGACACACTGTCTCCAGAAAGGAGACGCTGCCCATGTACCTCTGGAGCTTTCTGACCTACGGCTTTCTTGGCTATCTGCTGGAGAAGGTCTATGCCCTTGTCACCCGTTCCCGCCACACCGTCCGCAAGGGGTATCTGCTGCTGCCGGTATGTCCGGTGTACGGCCTTGCCATGCTGGCGGTGCTGGCTCTGCCGCCGGATATGACGGACACCTTCTGGCACTTGGCCCTCTATGGCGGGCTTACCGCCACCGCCGTGGAGTACGCCGTCCACTTCTGCTGCGACAGGCTGCTGGGAGTCATGTTCTGGGACTACTCCTCCACCAAAATGGACCTGAACCGCCGGGTGTGCCTGCCCTTTGCCCTGATCTGGGGGCCGCTGGCGGCCGTGACCGCCCGCTATATCCACCCCCTGCTGCGGCCATGGCTCAACGCCGTACCGCCTTGGCTGACGCTGGCAGCGTGGCTGCTGCTGACCGTCGACAGCTTTTTCACCGTCCGTCTGCTGCTTCAATATC
>USIZ01000229.1 GCA_900554855.1 uncultured Eubacteriales bacterium
TGGCTCATGACAGTGTCCTTCAGTTCGTCCGCCATGCTGCTCACTCCTGTCTCTCATGATTCATTCCTATAAAAATGGGTACCCTACATTATACCGAAAATAGCGGAAAAATCAACGGTGGATCGGAGGTTTCTTCTTGAGTTTTGCCCTCTTTTCGGTATAATAGGTCTCAGGGAGGCGAAAGTATGTATGATATTCTGATCTTGGGCGGCGGTCCCGCCGGACTTTCCGCCGCTGTGGCGGCCCGGCAGAAAAACCGCACCGCGCTGGTCATCGGCAATGCTTCGGCCTCCAATCCCCTCTGGCGTGCGGAGCGGATCGACAACTATCCGGGTCTGCCAGGCGTGACCGGTGCGCAGCTGCTGGAGCAGTTCGAGCGCCATGCCCGGGATATGGGTGTGGAATTTGTCACCGGCCGAGCCATCAGCGCCATGGCTATGGGGGAGGAGTCCTTTTTCCTCACCGTGGGCAATGCAGTCTATGAGGGCAGAAAGCTTATTCTGGCTGCCGGCGTGACCCGCGGAGCGAAATACCCAGGTGAGCAGGAGTATCTGGGTCGAGGTGTCAGCTATTGCGCCACCTGCGACGGAATGCTCTATCGAAACCGGCCGGTGGTTGTGGTGGGGCGGAGCAAGGATGCGCCGCTGGAGGCCAACTATCTGGCGTCGCTGGGCTGCCAGGTTACCTATATCTCACCTCAGGCGCCCGGCGCTCTGGACGAGCGCATTCCATTTATCCGGGCCAATCGGCTGGAGATCACAGGGGAGGACACCGTCACGGCGCTTATGGCCGACGGGGCAAAGCTGCCCTGCGACGCAGTGTTCGTTCTCCGTGAGTCCGTGGCACCCACAGAGCTGTTCCCGGAGCTGGCCACGGAAAACGGAACTGTGGTGGTGGATCGGCAGATGCGCACCAATCTCCCCGGCGTGTTTGCCGCCGGAGATTGTACCGGAAAACCGCTCCAGATCGCCAAGGCGGTCGGAGAAGGGCTTATTGCCGCCGAGTGCGCGGCGGATGAGCTGAGTGAATCGGAAAGGAAGTAATTTTCATTATGGCAGTTGTGCATTTCAGTAAAGAAGGCTTTGAGAAAGCCAAGGCTCAGGGCGGCGTCATGCTGGTGGATTTCTGGGCGACCTGGTGCGGCCCCTGCAAGATGATCGCCCCGGTGATCGAGCAGCTGGCGCAGCAGTATGAGGGTCGGGTGATTGTCGGTAAAGTGGATGTGGATCAGGAGCCTGAGCTGGCGCAGGAGTTCGGCGTTATGTCCATTCCCAATGTGGTCATCCTCAAGGATGGCCAGCTGACAGACCGCAAAGTAGGCGCAATGCCTGTCAGTGCTTATCAGCAGGCACTGGATGCCGCGCTGAACTGAACAAAAATCTTGACATTTCGGCCGTTCTTGTCTATACTGTTCTAGTATTGCGAAGAAGGGAAGGAGTATCCATCCGCCATGTCCGCAGAGAGGAGCCAATACGCTGAAAGGCTCTGTCTGGCGCTGGAGAAGGTCGTCCCGGAGCACCGCTTCTGAATCCGTTAGGAAGCGGCGGACTGCCCCACGTTATCGAGGCCGGAGTGCGGAGCGCAGGTTGGCGCGCCGAATTCAGGTGGTACCGCGGAAAAAATTTCGCCCTGAGTCCTCTTTTGAGAGCTCAGGGCTTTTTCATTAGTTAAGGAGTTGAATCAAATGGCAAAAGAACTGCCCAAGGTCTATGACCCCAAAGAGGTAGAGAGCCGCATTTATGCCGAGTGGGAGTCCCACGGCTGCTTCCGGGGCAAACGCGATCCGGAGAAAAAGCCCTTCACCATCGTTATGCCGCCCCCCAATGTGACCGGTCAGCTGCACATGGGCCACGCCATGGACGCCACCATGCAGGACATCCTGACCCGCTTTAAGCGGATGCAGGGCTATGCTGCCCTGTGGGTGCCCGGTACGGACCATGCGGGCATCGCCACCCAGATCAAGGTGGAGGAAGAGCTGCGCGTGAAGGAGGGACTGACCCGCTACGATCTGGGCCGGGAGAAGTTCCTGGAGCGTGTCTGGGCGTGGAAGGAAAAGTTCGGCAACCGCATTGTCGAGCAGCAGAAGAAGCTGGGCGCCTCCTGCGACTGGGAGCGGGCCCGTTTCACCATGGACGAGGGCTGCTCCAAGGCAGTCCGCGAGGTGTTCGTCAGCCTGTTTGAGAAGGGCCTCATCTACAAGGGCAGCCGCATCATCAACTGGTGCCCCCACTGCGTCACCGCCCTGTCCGACGCCGAGGTGGAGTATCAGGACAAGCCCGGCCATCTGTGGCATATGCGTTATCCGCTGACCGACGGCAGCGGCTATCTGGTGGTGGCCACCACCCGCCCGGAGACCATGATGGGCGATACCGGCGTGGCCGTCAACCCCAACGACGAGCGCTATCGGGATCTGGTGGGCAAGACCGTCACCCTGCCTATCATGAACCGCGAGATCCCCATCGTGGCCGACGACTATGTCGAAATGGACTTCGGCACCGGCTGCGTGAAGATGACCCCTGCGCACGACCCCAATGACTTCGAGGTCGGCCTGCGCCACAATCTGGAGGTCATCCGTGTGCTGGATGACAACGGCGTGGTCAACGCCAACGGCGGCCCCTATGAGGGGCTGGATCGGGACGAGTGCCGTAAGCGCGTGGTTGAGGATCTGGAGCAGATGGGCCTCATGGAGAAGATCGAGGACTACTCCCACAATGTCGGCACCTGCTACCGCTGCCATAATGTGGTGGAACCCATCATTTCCGCCCAGTGGTTCGTCAAGATGGAGCCGCTGGCCAGAGAGGCTATGCGGGTGGTCAAGGACGGCGAGGTCAAGTTCGTGCCCGAGCGCTTCTCCAAGACCTATCTGAACTGGATGGAGAACGTCCACGACTGGTGCATCTCCCGTCAGCTCTGGTGGGGGCACCAGATCCCGGTGTGGTACTGCGCCGACTGCGGCAAGATGACCTGCACCCGGGAGGATCCCGATGCCTGCCAGCACTGCGGCAGCAAGAATATCACCCGGGATCCCGATGTGCTGGATACCTGGTTCTCCTCCGCTCTGTGGCCCTTCTCCACGCTGGGCTGGCC
>USIZ01000230.1 GCA_900554855.1 uncultured Eubacteriales bacterium
CCAGCTCCAGCGCCATGCCGCCGGTCAGCCGCTGGAGATACCAGCCGTTTCCCAGCGCCAGCGCCAGCGTGACGGCCATGATAAGGATGCTCACCCAGATGCGCCTCATTCCCCGGCCTCCTTTGGTGTGAAGTGGATCACGCCGCCGGAGTCCGCCGTGAGCAGAAAGACGTCCCGGGGGTCGGAATACCCTTTCTCCCGCAGCTGACGCGCCAGCCACGTCCGGTCATAGCCGAGGCTTTTCAGATTTTCAGACATCACCCGTCCGTCGCTGACGACCACAAGGGGAAGCTCGGTCTCCTCTACGGTCAGCCCCAGTTGGCCGGGGGTGGCGGGCTGTTCGGCGTCCCGCAGCAGGACGGACACCTCGCCGCTGGTCTCCAGAATGGCGGATTTGACGCTGGAAATGTCCGGCACTCCCTTGAGCCGCAGCTCCTCGATGAGCTCGTCCACTGTTATGCGCACCTTTTTCATCTCCCGCTGGCGGAGTTTTCCGTCCTTGACCACGATGCTGGGCTTGCCGCACAGCAGCTCCCGGAGCCGGGGCGAACGCATGGCGGTCATGCTGAGCAGCATGGTGATGCACAGCAGCGTGACGATGGGCACCACGCCGTAGAGCAGCGGCAGGCCGAAATCCTGCATGGGCACCGCCGCCAGATCGCTCAGCAGCATGGCCAGCACCAGCTCGGTGGGCTCCAGCTCGCCCACCTGGCGCTTGCCCATGAGCCGGATACCGGTGATGAGCAGCAGATAGAGGATGATCGTGCGGATAAATGCGGTGGTCAAGCCCGTTCCCCCTTTGAAAAATTCGTGTTGTTAGAGTGTCCATATGCGTGGCTTTTATGCTAAAAGGATTTGGGAAATGTGCAAAAGCTGACGAAAGAGGGAAAGTTTGCCTTGCATTCTAAAATGGGGTGTGGTATAAATAATAAGGTAAAGCCTTGTAGGGAGTTGCCCCGCGCGTCTTTTGACAGTCAGCGCGCGGACATCTCCCTTTTTTTTAAAGTTTTTGCCCTGTGACCGCTTCATCACAGGGTAAAATTGTAACCGGAGACGGGCATTTATCGTGTGAAAGAAACATTTGGGAGTTACTTTAGGAAAGGCGGGTTTTTTCAGATGAAAGCTACTTTGATCCTGGAAAACGGCCGCACCTTCGTTGGCGAGAGCATCGGCAGCACCGAGGATCGGGTCTGCGAGATGGTGTTCAACACTTCGATGGTGGGTTATCAGGAGATCTTGACCGATCCGTCCTATGCGGGGCAGGGCATTGTGATGTCTTATCCCCTCATCGGCAATTACGGCGTGAACCACGAGGACAATGAGTCCTCCCGTCCCTGGGCGGAGGCCTTTGTTGTGCGCAAGCTCTCCGAGCAGGGCAGCAATTTCCGCTGCGAGGGCACGCTGAACGATTATCTGAAAGAGAACAACATCACCGGCATTCAGGGCATCGACACCCGTGCTCTGACCAAGATCCTCCGCAATCAGGGCAGCATGAACGGCATGATCACCTGTGCGGAGCATTTTAATATGGATGAGGTGCAGGAGAAGCTGAAGGCCTACCGCGTCAGCGGCACGGTGGAGCGCGTGACCACCAGAGAGCCTCAGCATTTCCCGGTGGAGAACGCCAAGTACAAGATCGCCCTGATGGATTTCGGCGAGAAGCGCAACATGACCCTCTGCCTGAATGCGCGCGGCTGCGACGTGACCGTCCTGCCCGCCCACACCCCGGCCTCCGAGGTGCTCTCCGGCGGCTACGACGGCGTGATGCTGTCCAACGGCCCCGGCGACCCCGCCGATAATGTGGAGATTATCGCCGAGGTGAAGAAGCTCTATGAGGCCGACCTGCCCATCTTCGCCGTCTGTCTCGGCCACCAGCTGATGGCGCTGGCCACCGGTGCCAAGACCGGCCCGCTGGCCTACGGTCACCGCGGCGCCAACCATCCGGTCCGGGACATCGCCGCCGGAAGGGTGTTCATCACCAGCCAGAACCACGGCTACATGGTGCTCAGCGACACGGTGGATCCCGCCGTGGCCGAGGTGAGCCATGTCAACGTCAACGACAATACCTGCGAGGGTCTGCGCTACAAGGGCAAGCGCATCTTCACCGTGCAGTTCCACCCCGAGGCCAGCCCCGGCCCGCAGGACACGGAATACCTGTTTGACAAGTTCCTTGAAATGGTAGACGAAGCAAAGAAGGACGGTGCTCAGAATGCCTAAGAATCCTGATATTAAAAAGGTGCTGGTCATCGGCAGCGGCCCCATCGTCATCGGTCAGGCCGCCGAGTTCGACTACGCCGGTACCCAGGCTTGCCGCTCCCTGAAGGAGGAGGGCCTGGAGGTGGTGCTGGTTAACTCCAACCCCGCCACCATCATGACTGACAAGGACATTGCTGACCATGTCTACATCGAACCCCTGAACGTCGCCTCCCTGACTGCGGTCATCGAGAAGGAGCGTCCCGATTCCATCCTGCCCACGCTGGGCGGCCAGATCGGCCTGAACCTGGCCATGGCACTGCATGAGCAGGGGATCCTGAAGAAGTACGGCGTCAAGCTGCTGGGCACCAGCCCCGAGTCCATCCACAAGGCAGAGGATCGGCAGGGCTTCAAGGACTGCATGGAGTCCATTCACCAGCCCTGCGTCACCTCTGTGGTCGTAACCACCGTGGAGGACGCCGTGGACTTTGCCAACTCCATCCATTATCCTGTCATCGTCCGTCCCGCCTATACCCTCGGCGGCACCGGCGGCGGCATTGCCTATGACGAGGCGTCCCTGAGAGAGATCGCCGCCCGGGGCATCTACGCCTCCCGCGTGGGCGAAATTCTGGTCGAGCGCTGCATCTCCGGCTGGAAGGAGATCGAGTTCGAGGTCATGCGCGACAGCGCGGGCAACGTTATTCAGATCTGCTCCATGGAGAACATCGACCCCGTGGGTGTTCACACCGGCGACTCCATCGTCGTGGCTCCCACCCAGACGCTGGCCAATAAGGAGTATCAGATGCTCCGTACCGCCGCGCTGGACATTATCTCTGCGCTGGAGATCGAGGGCGGCTGCAACTGCCAGTTCGCGCTGAACCCCGACTC
>USIZ01000231.1 GCA_900554855.1 uncultured Eubacteriales bacterium
GAAGGCGCTCCAAAGAAAAGGCTGTCTGCGAAGCAGACTGATGAGGGGGCAGGTCTAGGACAGCTTTCCCTTCGTCGCCACCTCATCCGGTTCGCTTCGCTCACCACCTTCCGGCCCTTTTGTCTGCTACGCAGACATTTCCCCACACTGTGGGGAATCACCCCTCAAGGGGAAGGCTTTCGTGCGGTGCAGATTGTCGAAGGCTTCCCTTTAGGAAGGCTTTGGCGTCGCACGAAACCCGGTCACCCAATTTCCCGATTTTGTGAGTTGTAAATCATTTTAAAGTCGGATATGATAAAAAGATAACCGAGAAAGGAGAGCATACCGCATGAAGGAAATGAATATCCGCTCCAAGCCGCTGCGGTTTCTGATGCGGGTGGTGCAGGTCTACCTGCGGCACAATGTGCCCCGGTCGGCGGCCCAGATCAGCTACTATCTGCTGCTCTCTCTCTTCCCGGTGGTCATGGTCGTCATCAGCATTGTGGGTCTGCTCCAGCTGGATGTGGACTCGGTGATGCGCATTTTGGAGAGCCTGCCCATCACCAACGACGTGCTGCGGGAGTATGTGACCTATGTGGTCACGAACGAATCCACCGCCCTCATGTGGGCGGGCATCATCATGGCGATCACCGCCAGCAGCGCGGCCTTCCGGGGCATCATGCAGATCACCGGCGAGATCTGCGGCCGCCCCACCTTCGGCGGCGTGGTGCAGTTCGGCGTCAGCCTGGTCATGAGCATGGTGCTGCTGCTGACCATTTTCGTCTGTCTGCTGGCCACCGTGACCGGCAGATGGTTCCTGAACTGGCTGGCCGCCCACATCCATGTGGCCTCCGCCCTGCTGGAGGCGTGGCAGTGGCTCCGCTTCCCCCTCATCTTCGCGCTGGGCGTGTGCGCCCTGACCGCCATCTACCGGGTCAGCCTGAGCAAAAAGGCCCTGCCCCACGGCAAGGCGTGGCCGGGAGCGGTGTTTTCCTCCATCGGCCTGGTGATCGGCACCGCCGTGTTCTCCCTGTTCATCGGGATGTCCTCCCGCTACTCCATGGTCTACGGCTCGCTGGCCTCCATCATCATCCTGATGCTGTGGTTCTTCCTCTGCGGCAACATTCTGGTGCTGGGCAATGTGGTCAACTTCGTGCTGGCCAAGGAGAAGAGCGACGACGACCCCACCATTACGTTCCGACTGTATTGACTGCAAGGCGCTTCCTGTGTGGACAGGAGGCGCCTTTTTTATCTGTTTTTAATCTTTCTTTCAGCGTGGTTCAATGGAACGCAGGCGCCCGGCGTGCTAGAATAACATCATCAGAGAGAGATCGACCGGGAACGGCTTTTCCCATTGACGAACCCCGGTAGATACGGTACAATAACTTTAAATATGAAAGAAATGGAGATGTTTTCTCATGGCTAATTACAAGAATCTGTTCATGCGTCATATGGATCGCAACGACATCAAGTATACTGACGTGAAGGAAAATGTGGTTAAGGTGTCTTACACCGGCGACAATCTTCAGACCATTCCGATCTATGTGTTCTTTGACAAGGACGGAGATCCGCTGGTGAGCGTCAAGTGCTGGAACATCGCCAACTTCAAGGGCAAGGAGGCCGCCGGCATCATCAAGTGCAACGAGCTGAACAACCATTACCGCTGGGTCACGTTCTACATCGACGATGACGCCGACGTCATCACTCAGATCGACTCCTATGTGGACGAGGAGAACTGCGGCAGCGTGTGCCTGAGCCTGGTCCGGCGCATGGTCAACATCATTGACGAGACCTATCCCGACATCATGAGGACTATTTGGGGGTCTTAAGACGGGAGACCCTTGCGCGGCTGCCTGTCCCGCCTGATTATCTGGTCAATCTGCCCGCCCGGAGCGCAATGCTCCGGGCGGGTTTTGCCATAGGGGACAAATCCTCCGCGGCGGGCTTGACCTTTTGCCCGGCGCGTGTTATATTTCTTATCAATAAGGCGTTGACGGGGAATCGTCCGCAGCTTCCCGAAGGCAGAGAACGGCTCATCTGGTGCAAGAGCCGGCGACGGAACGCGGACAGGGCGCCCCACCAGCCGCAGGCCTGAACCGGTTTTTGCAGTAGGGCCCGCCGGAGTCATTCCACGTTATCGGAATTTTGAGTGCGGCCTTTGCATGGCGTTGCAGGCCGAATTCAGGTGGTACCACGGATTTTCTTTTGTGAAAGTTCGCCCTGAGTCCCAACCGGGATTCAGGGCGTTTTTTTATCGCCATCAGGATCCCTGAGAGAACGCGGCAGCCAGCCGCGGAAGAAAGGATGTTTTATTATGAACAACTCTGAAAAGACCATGGACAAGCTCGTTACCCTGTGCAAGGGCCGTGGCTTCATCTTCGCCGGCAGCGAGATCTACGGCGGCCTCGCCAACACCTGGGACTACGGCCCTCTGGGTGTGGAGCTGAAGAACAACGTCAAGAAGGCGTGGTGGAAGAAGTTCGTGCAGGAGACCCCCAACAATGTGGGTCTGGACGCCGCCATCCTGATGAACCCCCAGACCTGGGTGGCCTCCGGTCATCTGGCCGGCTTCAGCGATCCGCTGATGGACTGCAAGGAGTGCCACGAGCGCTTCCGCGCCGACAAGGTCATTGAGGACTGGTGCGCGGAGAACGGCTTTGAGCTGCCCAAGCCCATCGACGCCTTCTCCCAGAATGAGATGGCCGACTTCGTGGATGAGCACGCCATCGCCTGCCCCACCTGCGGCAAGCACAACTGGACGGACATCCGCCAGTTCAACCTGATGTTCAAGACCTTCCAGGGCGTCACCGAGGACGCGAAGAACACCGTCTATCTGCGTCCTGAGACCGCCCAGGGCATCTTCGTCAACTTCCCCAACATCCAGCGCACCACCCGCAAGAAGCTGCCCTTCGGCGTTTGCCAGATCGGCAAAAGCTTCCGCAACGAGATCACCCCGGGCAACTTCACCTTCCGCACCCGCGAGTTCGAGCAGATGGAGTGCGAGTTCTTCTGCAAGCCCGGCACCGACCTCGAGTGGTTCAGCTACTGGAAGGATTACTGCGAGAACTGGCTGCTGAGCCTTGGCATCAAGAAGGAGC
>USIZ01000232.1 GCA_900554855.1 uncultured Eubacteriales bacterium
CTCCATGACGGCGACGCAGGAATTGGTCGTACCAAGGTCGATACCGATAACTTTAGACATAATGATTGCCTCCTGATAAGATATATATAGATTGATTTTTTACGGATCGTTACTGCTGGTCCGGGTTCACGGGGATCACGATGGAAGCGATGATATAGGCCAGCAGGCCGCTGCCGCCCATGAAGCCCAGCAGCACCCAAGCCAGACGCACCAGCGTGGGGTCGATGTTGAAGTAGTCGGCAAGGCCGGAGCACACGCCGCACAGCATTTTATCGTTGACGTTGCGATACAGTCTCTTTCTTTCCATGATGCTTCTCCTTTCAGTTGGCTACCTTGACCATGGCGAACCGGAGGACCTTATCGCCCAGCTGGTAGCCCTGCTGGAGCACCTCCACCACGGTGTTCTCACCGACGTTCTCGTCCTCCACGTGCATCACGGCATCGTGCTTCTGAGGTTCGAAGGGCTGGCCCTGTGCCTCGATGCGGGTGACACCCAGCTTCTCCAGCACTGCCAGAAACTGCCGACAGATCAGCTCCATGCCCTGACGGTGGGGGTCTCCCTCGTCAAACTGGGCAAGGCCACGCTCCAGGTTATCCAGCACCCCCAGAAACTCCTTGACGGTGTCCGCCTTGGCATCGGCGTAGGTATTTTCCTTTTCCTTGGTGGTGCGCTTGCGGTAGTTGTCGTATTCCGCCGCCAGACGCAGATACTTGTCGCTGGCATCGCTGACCATCTTGGCCAGCTGCTCCATCTGCTCCATCTGCTCACGGGTGACGGTAAAGGTCTCCTCCTCGACGGTCTCTTCCGCAGCCTGCTCCGTTTCCGGAGTGGTATTGGCCTGCGGCTGCTCCTCCTGAGGGGCGTTCTTCTTTTCCTTCTCGCTCATGACTGTTCCTCCTTGGTAGGCGGCAGCTGCCGCTTTTCAAACATATGACTCAGGCTCTCGGCAAAGCAGGTAAGCCGGGCCGCCACGGACGCATAGTCCATGCGGGTGGGACCTACCACCCCTACCAGCCCACGCATACCGTCACCGATATCATAGCTGGCAATGACCACGCTGCTCTCCTTCAGAGCGGCATCCACATTCTCCGGCCCGATGAGGATCTGCACCGGGGCGTTGCCTGACGGCACCGGAAGGTTCTGCTTGTTGTCCACCATAAAGGTCATCAGGTCACGGGCCTTGTCGGCGTCCCGGTACTCCGGGAATTTCAGCAGCTGGGTGGTGCCGCCCAGATAGACCTCCTGCCCGGCAGCGTCCTTCAACAGCTGTCCGGCGTATTCGCACACCTGATTCAGCAGCAGGAACCACTTGCCGGACACCTGATCCGACAGGCTCATGAGCCGGGCGTTCATCTCCTCCGGCCCAAGGCCGGTAAAGTGGGTGTTCAGCAGGTGACTTATCTCCGTCAGGGCCTCCCGCTCCACCGGCAGCTGCCAGCGAAGCAGCTGGCTCTTGACCCGGCTGTCCGACAGCATGGCCACGGCGATGAAGCTGTCATCGTCCACGGCAATGAGGTCGAACCGCTGCACCGTCACCGCTTGGGTGTGGTCCGCCATGGCATAGGCGGGGTAGCCCACCATGCTGGAGACCATCTGGCCCGCTTGGGCCATCACCTGATCCACCTGAGACATTTTCCCGGTGAGGGAGAGGCGGATGCTCTCGGCCTCCGCCTCCGGCAGCGCACGGCGCTCCATAAGCTCGTTGACGTAGAGCCGGTAGCCCTTGGCGGAGGGAACCCGGCCGGCGGAGGTGTGGGGCTGCTCCAGATAGCCCATCTCCACCAGATCCGCCAGTTCATTGCGGATGGTGGCAGAACTGATCCTGCCGGGCATCTTCTCAGCAATGGCCTTGGAGCTCACCGGCTCCGCCGTGGCCACATAGCCGTCCACCACGATCTTTAATATTTGCTTTTTTCGGTCTGTCAATTCCATGATAAAACTCCATTTAGCACTCCTATCTCCTGAGTGCTAAATGGAGTTTACCACCGCGGGCAGGTAAAGTCAATACCCGCAATTTTAATTATTTGTAAACACGTCGCTTACCAGCGCAGGCGGCCGCCCGGCAGCTGCTCCGGGAGCCAGCGCTGGCGCTGCATCACCGGCAGCACCGCCTGAAGCAGGAAGCCCAGCAGCAGAATTTGCAGCGGCAGATACAGGGCGTTTTTCACGGCGCTCTGGGTCAGGTAGTAGAGGTAGCCCTTGCTGTACAGGATGGCGCTCCAGAGGGCGCCCAGCAGCACATTCTGGATATTGGTGAGGAGCTTGGCCAGAATGATGCGCCGCCACGTGATCTTGGCCCGGTAGAAAAACAGGGCGTAGATCATACAGCCGGTGATGGTGGTCAGCATATAGCCGGGGAAATAGGGGTAGCCGCCGGAGGACAGGAAGAAGCTGAGGGTATCCTCGGCGGCGCCGAACACGATCACCGCCAGCGGGCCGCAGACCAGTGAACAGAGGGCTCTGGCCAGAAAGGTAACGCTGAGGGACAGGCTCTCGCCCAGCCGGATGGAGCAGTGGCTCAGGACGATGCAGGCGGCGATCATCAGGGCCATGAACACCAGACGGCGCAGATGCTTCAGCTCCCCGGCGGCGCTGCGCCAGTAGCCGGGAGACAGGGGATGGGGATAAAGCGGCATAAAAAAACCTCCTCTGATTTGGCAGACCGGACAGGCCGGACAGCCGCACAGAGGAGCGCCGGGGCTTACTGCCCCGGAGATGACCGCTATGCGGCAGCGGGATGCGAGATCTGCACTGCAAGGCGATGCCATTTCGTCCGGCGGACAACTCCCCGTTCCGCCGGCACTATGCCCCCATGGGGGCGACACGCAGATCCCTACTCTGCCTTTGTATGTGTGATGGGTTTAGTATAGCACATCGGCGGGAAAATGCAAGGATAATCGCCGAAGCGCCGCCGGTGGCGGAAAAAGCGAGGCGATTTCGAGGAAGTGTCCCGGTTTTCACGCCCCAAAGGGGCTGGAAACCGGCTGACACGACGGTGTTCCGAATCGCCGAAGCGCCGCCGGTGGCGGAAAAAGCGAGGCGATTTCGAGGAAGTGTC
>USIZ01000233.1 GCA_900554855.1 uncultured Eubacteriales bacterium
ATCTTCGGCCCCGCCACTCAGCAGGCGGTGCTGACCCTCCAGCGGCAGCTGGGCTTCGACCCCACCGGGGCCGTGGGGCCGGTGCTGTGGTCGCAGATCATTACGCTGGGCGAGGAGTACTGAAAAATGGGAGGAAGGGGCAAAGGCCCTTCCTCCCATTTTTCTATGTATTCTCCGCCGGATAGAGGAGGGATGCCTGAAAGCCGTTTTCCCCCAAGGCCATGATGTCCCCGCCTATGATAACATCGCCGCAGAGATAGAGATTCACCTGCACATCTCCGGTGCGGCCGGGGTAATTGGTGACGGTGTAGGTGCAGCGGGTGACGGTCTGACCGTCGTAGTCCGCCAAGGGCAGGCCCGCCTCCTGCTGGAGGGCCAGATAGTCCTCCTGCCCCGCCAGCGACAGCTGCACCGTCAGGGTGCGGACCGGCTGCTCCTCCGTCTGCCAGCCCTGCTGCTCCAGCCATGCCCGGCGGGCGGCATCGTCCTTGGCGGTCACCGGGGTCTGGGAGGGGCGGGCGGTGCAGGCGGTCAGCAGCATCAGCAGCAGGCACAGCCCCGCAAGACAGCGCTTCACAGGCACGCAGCTCCTTTCGTTTTTTCCATGGCTTTGTCCTCAGCTTATTCCGTTTCCCGGTGGGATATGCTATAATGAGAAAAACTGCGGCAGGAGGGCTGGTTATGGAGCGCTTGGACAAGATCATCGCCGGGACGGGCAAATACTCCCGGCGGGAGGTGAAGGAGCTGGTGCGGCAGGGCCGGGTGGTGGTGGACGGACGGTTGGCCTCCTCTCCGGAGGAGAAGGTGGACGCCGACGCCGCCTGCCTGCTGGTGGACGGTCAGTCACTGGACTGCCGCCGGTACACCTATCTCATGCTCCACAAGCCCGCCGGGGTCCTGTCGGCACGGGTGGACGGACGGCAGCAGACGGTGCTGGACCTGCTGCCGCCGGAGCTGCGCAAACGGGATCTATCCCCAGTGGGGCGGCTGGATAAGGACACGGAGGGACTGCTGCTGCTGACCAACCACGGGGAGCTGACCCATCGGCTGCTGAGCCCCCGCTATCACGTGGACAAGGTGTACTACGCCCGTGTGGAGGGCGTGCTGACGGCGGCGGACACGGCGGCCTTCGCCGGCGGGATGGTGCTGGCCGACGGGCTGGAGTGCCTGCCGGCGGGGCTGGAGCTCCTCTCGCCGCAGGAGGCGCTGGTGACGCTGCGGGAGGGGAAATTCCATCAGGTGAAGCGGATGCTGGCCGCTTGCGGAAAACCGGTGACGTACCTGAAGCGGCTTTCCATGGGGCCGCTGCGGCTGGATGAAGCGCTGGCGCCAGGGGGCTTCCGGCCCCTGACCGATGGGGAGATACACACCCTTCTTGACATATGTGGACTGAATCCCTCGACATAACGCCAAAAAATGCCCCAAAATTTTTGTGAAAAATACAAGAAAATACTTGCAAAATCGTGATTCTGACGATATAATAGAGCACGAGGCTAAGTAGTTTGCACAAAATATCCATCAGCTCTATATCAGGAGGGACTGACTATGTCCGGGAGAATTTTTCAGAACGTCGTTTTACAGTTCAAGGATACCACCGATCGCACCGTGGGCGTCATTGACGCCGAGGGTACCGTCATTGCTTGCAGCGAGCTGACGGGGATCGGCAAGAAGTGGGCCAAGTATGTGGAGGCCATCGACTCCGCCGAGGGCGGCTGCATTGCGCTGGAGGGCAAGACCTTCAAGGCGCTGCCCGGCTGGGGCGGACATTTTGACTATGCCGTGTTCGCCACCGGCGATGACAGCGTAGGCCGCACCGTGTGCGCCATGGCCTGCGTGGCCCTGAACTCCGCCAAGACGTACTATGAGGAAAAGCACGACAAGGGCTCCTTCATCAAGAACATCATCTCGGACAACATCCTCATCAGCGACATCTACATGCGCGCGAAGGATCTGCACGTCGCGGCCGAGGTGCCGCGCGGCGTGTTCGTTGTCCGTCCGATCGACGACAAGGCCGAAGCCGTGCCCGTCGACGTCATTCAGGGGCTCTTCCCCGACCGTCAGAATGACTTTGTTCTCAGCGTCGGCGAGGAGGACGTCGCCCTGATCCACCAGATGCCCGAGGGCACGACCGGCAAGGATCTTGAGAAGGTCGCGACCCAGATCGTCGACGCGCTGCGCGTCGACGGCGAGAACCGCGTCTTCGTCGGCATCGGCACGCTGGCTCTGCACCTGCGCAGCCTTGCCAAGAGCTATAAGGAGGCGCAGATCGCCATCGAGGTCGGCAAGGTGTTCGACACCGAGCGCTACATCATCAACTACGAGAACCTCGGCATCGGCCGCCTGATCTATCAGCTGCCGACGACCCTGTGCGAGATGTTCCTGCAGGAGGTCTTCAAGAAGAACCCGATCGACGCGCTCGATCAGGAGACGCTGTTCACGATCTACAAGTTCTTTGAGAACAACCTGAACGTCTCCGAGACCGCCCGTAAGCTCTTCGTCCACCGCAACACGCTGGTGTATCGCCTGGAGAAGATCAAGAAGCTGACCGGTCTCGACCTGCGGGAGTTTGACGACGCCATCACCTTCAAGGTGGCGCTGATGGTCAAGAAGTACCTGACCTCCCGGGGCATTGATTTATAATTAAACGCATAATACAAGCGCCCTCATGTCAACCGACATGAGGGCGCTTTATTTACTTCTTTTTTTTCTTTTCAAACAGGCCTTTGCCCTTGCTGTAACTGGGCTCACTGGTGTCCAGCGGCTCGCCCTTCATGGCCTTATCGAAGCGGCGGAGGGCCTCCTCCTGCACACCGGTCAGGTTCTTGGGCACGACCACCTTGACGGTGACGTACTGATCGCCCCGGCCCCGACCGTTCAGGTTCGGGATACCCTGACCCCGCAGCCGGAAGGTGGTGTTGCTCTGCGTGCCCGCAGGCAGCTTGTACTTCACCTTGCCGTCGACGGTCGGGATCTCCAGCTCAGCACCCAGCGCGGCCTCCACGAAGGAGATCTCCTTCTCCATCAAGATCGGAAGAGC
>USIZ01000234.1 GCA_900554855.1 uncultured Eubacteriales bacterium
CCTGGGGCGCAGTCGTCCAGTTCGGCGGCCAGACCGCCATCAAGCTGGCCAAGGCGCTGACCGAGATGGGCGTCCGGCTGCTGGGCACCTCCGCCGAGGGCATCGACGCCGCCGAGGATCGTGAGCGCTTTGACGAGGTGCTGAACACCTGCGGCATCCCCCGCGCCAAGGGCACCACGGTCTTTACGACCGAAGAGGCGCTGAAGGCTGCCCACGAGCTGGGCTATCCCGTGCTGGTGCGCCCCTCCTATGTTCTGGGCGGCCAGGGCATGGAGATCGCCTATTCCGACCGCAACATCGTGGACTTCATGCAGATCATCAACATGACCGTGCAGGAGCACCCCATTCTGGTCGATAAGTACCTGATGGGCCGCGAGCTGGAAGTGGACGGCGTGTTTGACGGCGAGGATATCCTGATCACCGGCATTATGGAGCACGTCGAGCGCGCCGGCATCCACTCCGGCGACTCCATCTCCGTCTATCCTCCCCTGCACATCAGCGAGGAGCACAAAAAGACCATTCTGGAGGACACCAAGAACATGGCCCGGGAGCTGGGCGTCGTGGGCCTCATCAATGCCCAGTACATTCTGTACAACGATGAGATCTACGTCATCGAGGTCAACCCCCGTTCCTCCCGCACCATCCCCTATATCTCCAAGGTGACCGGTGTGCCCATCGTGGAGGTCGCCACCCGGGTCATTCTGGGCGAGAAGCTGAAGGACATGGAGTTCGGCACCGGCCTGTACCCCGAGGCCAGCTACTACGCCGTCAAGATGCCCGTGTTCTCCTTTGAGAAGCTGACCGACGTGGATATCGCCATGGGCCCCGAGATGAAGTCCACCGGCGAGTGCCTCGGCATCGCCGAGAGCTATCCTCAGGCGCTGCTGAAGGCGTTCAAGGGCGCCAATATGAAGGTGCCCAAGAAGGGCGGCCGTATCATTGTCACCGTCAAGGACGAGGACAAAAACGAGATCGTTCCCATCGCCAAGGGCTTTGAAGAGATGGGCATTGAGCTCCTGGCCACCCGCGGCACCTGCGAGCACCTGCGCAAGCACGGGGTGGAGTGCACACTGGTCAACAAGATCAAGGAGGGCTCTCCCAATATCGAGGATCTGATCCGCTCCGGCTCCATCAACCTCATCATCAATACCCCTGCCAGCCGCCATGAGTCCACCCAGACGGACGGCTTCAAGATCCGCCGCTGCGCCGTGGAGCACTCCGTGCCCTGCGTCACCGCCGTGGACACCGCTCACGCCATGCTCACCATCCGTGAGCTGAGCCACAGCGAGGATCTTGTGCCTATTGACGTGACCACCATTTAACGGTAAAATAGAGGCAATCAAACATCGAATGCAGAACGGTTTTTCACTTTCCATGGCCGTTCTGCATTCGGCATTTCAAAAAGAGAGGAAGGAATCCCTCCATGGCACATGAATTGGTCATTGTTCTGGATTTCGGCGGCCAGTATAACCAGCTGATCGCCCGCCGCGTCCGTGAATGCAATGTCTATTGCGAAGTCAAGCCTTTTACCACGCCCCTCAGCGAGCTGAAGGCCATGAACCCCATCGGCATCATCTTCACCGGCGGCCCCAACTCCGTCTATCTGGAGGAGTCCCCCCATGTGGATCCCGAGATCTTTACCTGGGGCGTGCCCATTCTGGGCATTTGCTACGGCTGCCAGCTCATCGCCCACACTCTGGGCGGCAAAGTCACCGAGGCCCAGGACGACTCCGCCCGGGAGTACGGCAAGACCGAGACGTTCTTCGATACTGTCTGCCCGCTCTTCAAGGGTCTGCCCGAGTCCGGCATCTCCTGGATGAGCCACGGCGACTATATGGCCAAGGTGCCCGACGGCTTCGAGCTGGTCGCGCACTCCAACGCCTGCCCCAACGTGGGCATCGCCGATGTGAAGCGCGGCTTCTACGGCGTGCAGTTCCACCCGGAGGTTAACCACACCGAGCACGGCACCGATATGATCCGCAACTTCCTCTATGAGGTCTGCAAGGCCAAGGGCGACTGGACGATGGGCGACTTCTGCAAGTCCACCGTGCAGGCGCTGAAGGAGCAGGTTGGCCCCGACGGCCGCGTCCTGCTGGCCCTGTCCGGCGGCGTGGACTCCTCCGTGCTGGCCGCTCTGCTGGCTGAGGCCATCGGTGAGCGGCTGACCTGCGTGTTTGTCGATCATGGCCTGATGCGCAAGGACGAGGGCGACGAGGTCGAGGCCGCATTTTCCAAGTGGAACGTGAACTTTGTCCGGGTCAACGCCGAGGAGCGCTTCCTCAGCAAGCTGGCCGGGGTGGAGGATCCCCAGGAGAAGCGCCATATCATCGGTGCGGAGTTCGGCTATGTGTTCCGGGATGAGGCCGAGCGCTTCGGCATCACCAAGCAGGACTTCCTGGCTCAGGGCACCATCTATCCAGACGTGATCGAGTCCGGCAAGGGCGACGCCGACGTCATTAAGAGCCACCACAATAAGCTGCTGCCCGCCGAGGTCGTGGCCCGCTTCAAGGATGTGCTGGAGCCGCTGGATCTGCTGTTCAAGGATGAGGTGCGGCAGCTGGGCCGTGAGCTGGGTCTGCCCGAGTATCTGGTCATGCGCCAGCCCTTCCCCGGCCCCGGTCTCGCCATCCGCATCATCGGCGCCGTCACCAAGGAGAAGGCCGACACCCTGCGGGAGGCCGACTTCATTTACCGCGACGAGATCGCCAAGGCCGGCTGGGATAAGCAGATCAGCCAGTATTTTGCCGTGCTGACCAATTGCCGCAGCGTGGGCGTCATGGGCGACGGCCGCACTTATGACTATACCCTCGCTCTGCGCGGGGTTACGACCAATGATTTCATGACCGCCGATTGGGCCCGCATCCCCTATGAGGTGCTGGACAAGATCTCCGTCCGCATCGTCAATGAGGTGCCCGGCATCAACCGCATCGTCTACGATATCACCTCCAAGCCGCCGGCAACCATCGAGTGGGAATGACGCTCGAAACGGCGAAAACCCGCATGAATACA
>USIZ01000235.1 GCA_900554855.1 uncultured Eubacteriales bacterium
TCAGACACATTAGAAACACCCCTTGCGTAGACTGAGACAGCAGTACTGCGCAGGGGGTGTTTTTGTTGCGTCGATGCGGCCCGGGCGGAAGGTCCGGCGGGCTCTGTGCCATATTTCTTGGGGTCGGCATCCTGTTGAGCATGGTCCTGCCCACCGGTGTTATCATTTTTGTGGGCGCCGTGGCCTTGATCGTGCTGGGTGTGACATGGATGCGCAAACCGTAATGGAATGCTGTTGGAGCGAGGAGGCATACTTAATGAAAATTGTCATCTGGAAATCGCCAAAATTCCTGTCCGGGCTTTTTAAACTGGTCTTTCATCTGCGCTGAACGCAGGTGACATATTCGGGACAGCCCTCACATATCTTTCTCTTGAAAAACGTCCTCTCAGAACACAGGCGGGAGATTGTACTGGTCGATCTCTTCTGAAGGGACGAAAGGAGAGATTGCTTGATGGAACTGCAATATGAGGAATTGAACTGTTATTCCTGTGTGCTGGACACCGTGATCCGGCGTGAGGAGAGCCGGGAGAGTATTGTACCTGATTCCATGCCGGATATTGGGACGGTTCTCACTGTCACTGCGTCGCCGATGCTTCATAAGACATGGATAGAAAACGGGGCCGTCATAGTGGAGGGGAGTATCTGCGCCGCTGTTCTCTATGAGCCGGAGGGCGGCGGCGGGCCGTGTGCACTCCCACTGGAGATCCCGTTCCGCTGTGCAGCGGAGTGTGAAGCTCTGACGGAGGAATGTCGGCTAAATATTCTTCCCCGCCTGTCTCGTGCAGATGTCAAGGTCGTCAATCCGCGAAAGGTGCTGGTACAGGCTGAGTTGTCCGCTCATGTGATCGCTTACATGCCCAGAACCATGCGGTACAGCACCGGTATTGCTGACGCAGATGCATCTGTTCAGACGAAGACAGAGTCTGTCAGCTTCCGATATGTCTCGCAGGTGACGGAAAAAATGTTTCCATTTGAGGACGATATCACCATCGGAGGCAGCCGTCCGTCTATTGATGCGCTTCTGGCCTGCAATGTGACGCCCTATTGCTCAGAGGCTAAAATCGTGGGGACAAAGATCATTTTCAAGGGCGGCTTGAAGCTGCGCATTCGCGCACAGAACGAGGAGCAGGGGCTGTTTTCCGAGCTGTGCGATATCCCGGTCTCTCAGGTGCTGGATGCGGGAGATTCCAGTGAAAGTGCAGTGGCACTGGTCAGTCTTTTTTTGGCAGGCTGTCAGATCGTTCTGCGAGACAGCCGAACGCTTTCCCTGGAGCTGGAGCTGTATGCCTGCGCCACTGTGGTCGACAACCGCGAGGGAAATGTGCTGAGTGATGCGTACAGTACCCGCTGCGCCTGCCAATGTGAGGAGGTGATAGAACGGAACCTCCAAATCACTGAGCAGATCTTCCAACCCCACCCATTTCGAGCCTTGCTTCAGCAGGAGCTTCCGGCGGCGGATGTGGTGGATCTGTGTGCCTTGCTGGGCGAAAACGCAGGCATAATAGAAGAGGGGCGGCGTTGCTGTACGCTGCGGCTCTCTGTCTGTCTGCGGGAACAGGATGGACGGCTGACCCACCTGGCTCAAACTGCTGAAGTGGAATTGCCCGTTGCGGCGGACGGGATCCTGCTTGGTTCGGTGACGCTGCTGGAATGCAGCTGTCTTTCTTCCGCAGCTGGTTTGGAGGTACGCGGAAACCTGATGGTGCAGTGTATCGTGTTGGCTAAGCGAGAGATTCGTTATGTTGGGGCAGTCACATTGGAGGAGACGGATCCCTCCGTTGACCGGCCATCCGCAGTACTTCGGCGGCTCAAAAAGGGAGAGACACTCTGGGATTTGGGAAAAGAGTACTATGCCACGGTAGCGGATATTCTGGCAGTCAATCAGATCAGCGACGAGTCGGCGGCCGGCGAGCGGTTTCTGCTGATCCCGCATGGCCGCTGAGGGGGTTGAACTATGGAACAGCGTGAGATCTATACGGATATGGCCCTCCGTACGGGCGGAAACATCTATATTGGTGTAGTCGGTCCTGTACGCACCGGAAAATCAACCTTTATCAAGCGGTTTATGGAGACCCTTGTCATTCCGAAAATTGAAAATGTGTACCGGCGGGAGCGGGCCAAGGACGAATTGCCCCAGAGCGGATCGGGCCGCACGATCATGACGGCCGAGCCCAAGTTTGTACCTGAGGAAGCGGTAGAGATCGAGACACAGGAGGGGATCCGCTTCTCTGTGCGGCTGATCGATTCCGTTGGCTATCTGGTGGACGGTGCGGTGGGGCAGATGGAAGGCGACAGCCCCAGAATGGTCACGACTCCGTGGCTTGATTATGAGATTCCCATGCCGGAAGCGGCAGAGATCGGCACCCGGAAGGTGATCGCAGAGCACTCCACCATTGGTATTGTTGTCACCACGGATGGAACCATCACAGAACTGCCCAGAGAGAATTATCTGGAGGCAGAAGAGCGCACGATCCGTGAGTTGAAGGAGCTTGGAAAGCCGTTCCTGATCCTGCTCAATTCTGCCCAGCCTCAGTCGCCCTATGCGCAGGAACTGCGCAGTCAGTTGGAGAAACGCTATGGAGTCGGCTGCGTTGCAGTGGATTGTCAGACGCTGGAGGAAGCGGATATCACAGATATTCTGCGCCGCGTGCTCTATGAATTCCCTCTGCGTGAAATGGATCTGTACCTGCCCAGCTGGGTCGAGGCTCTGCCCAGTGACCACCCGATGAAGCAGGAGCTGTTTGCGCGCATCTGTGAACAGGCCCAGCAGGTAACGCGTATTTCGGAGATCAACTCCTTCGTGGCGTCAGTCTCCACCTGCTCCAGCCTGGAATCCATGGCGGTAAGCAGCATCGACTTGGGGACCGGCGCTGCGTCCATCCGCATGGAGATCCCGCGTACCCTTTTCTTTCAAATCTTGTCTGCGCAGACCGGCATTGCAGTGCAGGATGACGGCGATTTGTTTTGCCGCCTGACGGAGCTGGCACAGATCAAACAGGAATATGACA
>USIZ01000236.1 GCA_900554855.1 uncultured Eubacteriales bacterium
CTCCCCGGGCGAACACCGCCTCCAGATAGGAGGTGTCCGGGTCGTGCCAGTTATAAATAATGGATTTATTGGTAATGGCGCCGCGCAGCAGCTGCACCCGGCGCTGGTATTCCTCCATGGTGATCTGCCCCTCCCACTGGAACGGCGTAAAAGGCTTGGGCACAAAGAAGCTGGTGGACACCGTGATACGGATACCCCGGGCACGGCTGACTGCGTACTGCCGCCAGCAGAGGTACACCTTATTGGCCAGATCCGCAATACCAAGCACATCCTCATCCGTCTCGGTAGGCAGACCCAGCATAAAATAGAGCTTTACCGCATTGCAGCCACCCTCAAAGACGGTACGGCAGGATTTCAGCAGATCCTCCTCGGTGACGTTCTTGTTGATGGCGTCGCGCAGGCGCTGGGTACCCGCTTCCGGGGCAAAGGTGATGCTGCTCTTGCGGGAGCGCTGGAGCTTTTCCATGATGGACATAGAAAATCCGTCCGCCCGAAGCGAAGGCAGATTCAGGTTGATATTGCGGGGGGTGCAGTAGTCCAGCAGGCCGTCGCACAGCCCCTCCAGCTGACGGTAATCACTGGAGGACAAGGACGAGAGCGTCATCTCCTGATAGCCGGACTTCTGACAGGCTTCGATGCCCTGCCGGATTAGCAGATCCCGGCTCTTCGGCCGCACCGGGCGGTAGCAGAAGCCCGCCTGACAGAAGCGGCAGCCACGGATGCAGCCGCGGAATAGTTCCAGCATGACCCGGTCATGAACGATCTCCGTAGACGGAATGATCGTGTCCGTGGGGAAATAGGCTTCATCCATGTCCTGAATGATGCGTTTGGTGATGGTCTCCGGTGCGCCGTCTTTTGCAGTGATGGCGGCGACAGTACCATCCTCATGGTAGCTCACCTCATAGAGCGAGGGCACATAGAGGCCGGGGATCTGGGCGGCGGCATGCAGATACTCCGCCTTTGTCCACCCCTTGCTCCGGCCCTGTCGGTAGAGCTCGATCATCTCTACCAGTTCCTCCTCGCCCTCGCCAAGACAGAAGATGTCAACAAACGGCGCCAGCGGTTCGCCATTATAGGTACAGGTGCCCCCCGCCACAACAATGGGCATGGAGTCATCCCGCTCCGACGCGCGGACCGGCAATCCGGCCAGATCTAACATATTGAGCACGTTTGTATAAGCCATCTCGTAGCCAATGGAAAACGCGATAAAGTCGAAATCCGTGACGGGATCGCCGCTCTCAAGGCCATAGAGCGGGATACCCGCCTTGCGCATCTCCTCCTCCATATCCGGCCACGGAGCAAAGCAGCGCTCGCACCAGACGCCGTCCATCCGGTTAATGACCGCGTAGAGGATGCGCATGCCAAGATTGGACATACCGATCTCATAGTTATCCGGGAAGCAGAACGCAAAGCGGGTGTCCACCTCAGACTTATCCTTCTGGATCTCTTTATATTCGCCGCCGGTATAGCGGGCAGGCTTCTGCACCCGGGGCAGAATTCGTTTCAGCCGGGGATCCATCCATCATCCCTCCTGTTTCTTTCGTAAAATGGCCGCCAAAGCAAAAAAAAGCAACACACTTCCAATATAATAAATTTATTTTATCGGATTCCGCACAAAAATACAAGGGTTCAATTTCGACGGAATGCCCCACCGGTCAGCCATAGCCCCATGAAGAAAAGCCACGGACGGCCATTCTCCCACATTAAAACGCCGCCCAGCATCAGGACGGCCAGCGCTGCGCCCCGGGAAAATAACGCAGTCAGCCGCTCCGCCCGATCGGGGGCGCAGACGAGGGAGAGAAATGCAAACAATGCATTCCCGCCGTCCAGCGGACGCAGGGGCAGAAGATTGAATGCACACAGCAAAAGACTGGCTCCCAGCAGCAGCGGCCAGCGGCCAAGCGCCGATAACCCCATTCCCGTCAGCAGGTTGGCCGCCGGGCCGGCAAGGCACAGGAGCAGTTCCCGCCGGAAGGACAGCCCGCTCCGAACCGTCAACTCGGCCCCGCAGGCAGACAATGTGAGCCGCTCCGGCGCGGTGCCCATAAAATGAAGCACCAGCAGATGGCCCAGCTCATGGATCGTCGCCGCCAGCATAAACGCTCCTGTCAGCCGCAAACTCCCAAAATAGGCCGAGGCACTCAACAGCGCCGCAAAGCCGGGCGTCACCACAAGTCGGCCGCTCAGGAATTTCACCGCCGCTTCAGCACAAGTATCTTCTGACTGGGCGCAAGCAGATGGGCGCGGTAGGCTGTTCCATCGACCAGGTACTGCTCTGTTCCGCCGTCCTCCGATGATAGCGAGGTGGGCAGAAAGGTATCCACACACCAGTCACGTAAAGCCGTTGGAAGGCTCTCCCCCGCTTGAACTGCGCTGCCGATGGCTTCCACCGAACCGCTCAAGTCCAGATCCGCACAGATCATCCGCCGCACTGCGCCGAACACATCTGCCGCCCGCCCCGGGATCAGCCGTCCGCCCACAAACACCAGAAGGAAAATCAGTGCAGAGGCGATGAACCGGATCAGCAGATGATCCAGCCGCTTCTCCGCTTTTTCCCGCTTTCCGGTCGTCTTTTTCCCGCTGCGCTCAAATCGTTTTCCTCGTTCCGACGTGTTCATTGCGCTCCCTCCTCTTCGCTTTTACTCTATGCACCGCAGGACAGGCTTAGCACAGGGTTGTCAAACAGACCATTTGTGGGCTATAATGCCTTGAATCACTCAAAAGCGAGGGGAATGCAATGAAGGCTGAAGATATGAGCCATCAGGAATGTGAGCTGTTTCTGGAGTGCATCCTGGACGTCACCCGCATGATGCTGGAAGCCGGCAACGAGGCCCAGCGTGTGGAGCGCATTGCACTGCGGATCATGGACGCCTATGGCTTTACGCTTTGCTGTGCCTACGCCATGAGCGCCAAGGTGGATATCTCCATCAAAGCGCCTGACGGCTGCCACTACACCCAGTCCGTGCGCGTCCTGTCCACCGGCACCGATCTGGGCCGCCTGGAACGGC
>USIZ01000237.1 GCA_900554855.1 uncultured Eubacteriales bacterium
TCTGTTATAATGGCCTTTGTCTCAACCAGATAAAACACCTCTCAATCCATTGAGAAAGAAGGAAATCACTTTACTAACCGCAACAAGCCGCTGACCCGGACAGGAATGATCTTCGACTTTCTGCGCGGCGCAAAGGGGATGTTCTGTCTCGGCATTCTGTTTGCCTGTCTGTCCACGCTGGCGGACATGGTGCGCCCCAAGATCATTGAATTCACCGTGGACGGCATTCTGGGCGACACCCCCTTTGCCCTGCCCGGTTTTCTGAACCGGATGGTGGATGCGCTCGGCGGCATGGACAGTCTGCGCGCAAAGCTCTTTCTGCCCGCCATCGGCGTGGTGCTGTGCTCCGCAGCTGCGGCCATTCTGCGCTACTTCTACCAGACCTTCACCGTAAAGGGCAGCGAGACCTTCGTCAAATCCATGCGGGACAAACTGTTTGCCCATATTGAGCGCCTGAGCTGCCAGTGGCACAGCGCCCACCAAACCGGCGACATCATTCAGCGTTGCACCACCGACGTGGAGGAGGTCAAGACCTTTCTCTCCGACCAGCTGGTGACACTTCTGAGCATGATCATCACCATCACCCTCTCCCTCGCCTTTCTGTTCCGCATCAGCCTGAAACTGGGCTTTGTATCGCTGGCCAGTATGCCCATTCTCATCGGTTATTCCTTCTGGTTCCACCAGAAGATCGGCGCGTCCTTTCTGGACTGCGACGAGGAAGAGGGCGTGCTGTCCACCATCGCCCAGGAGAATCTGACCGGCGTGCGGGTTGTCCGGGCTTTCGGGCGGGAAGCCAGCGAGCAGGAGCGCTTCGCCAGGCAGAATCAGACCGTCACCGACAAGTGGGTGCATCTGGGCAAGTACCTGTGCTCATTTTGGTTCTGCGGCGATTTTCTGACCGGCGCCACCATGCTGGTGCTGCTGTGCTGGGGCTGCGCTCTGTGCGTCGACGGCACGCTGACAGTAGGTGGTCTGCTGGCTGCCATCAGCTATCTCACCATGCAGGTGCGTCCGGTGCGCGGCATGGGGCGGGTACTCAGCGAGATGAGCAAGACCGGCGTGTCCATGCAGCGCCTGCTGGAGATCATGGCCGCCCCCGTGGAGCAGGATGCCCCCGGCGCCGACGAGCCGCCCATGGACGGCGACATTGTCTTTGACCATGTGAGCTTTGCTTACCCGAACAGCCCGGAGCTGCTCCACGACGTCAGCTTTACCATCCCTGCCGGCACCACCCTCGGCATTCTGGGCGGCACCGGCAGCGGCAAGAGCACCCTGGCCCACCTGCTTTCCCGGCTCTATCCCCTGCCCGCAGACTGCGGCATGATCCGGGTAGGCGGCCGGGACATTCAGTCAATGCGCTCCCAGTGGGTGCGCCGGAATGTGGGATTCGTACTTCAGGAGCCCTTTCTGTTCTCCCGCAGCATTGCGGAAAACATCTCCATCACCCGGCCGGAACTCGATCTGGGCGAGGTGCGCCGCTCCGCCAAGGCGGCCTGTCTGGAGCGGGCGGTGGACGAGTTTCCAAGCGGCTTTGACACCTTTGTCGGCGAGCGGGGCGTTACCCTGTCCGGCGGCCAGAAGCAGCGGGCAGCCATTGCCCGCACCCTGACCCAGAAGGCGCCCATTCTGATCTTTGACGACTCCCTCTCCGCCGTGGACGCGGAGACCGACGCGGAGATCCGCGCCAACCTCAAGCAGTACATGGGCAAGGCCACGGTCATTCTCATCAGCCACCGCATCACCACGCTGATGGCGGCGGATCAGATCCTCGTGCTGGAAAATGGCACGGTCACTCAGCATGGCACGCACACGGAGCTGGTCCATGAGCCGGGACTTTACCGCACCATCTGCAAAATTCAGCAGGGAAAGGAGCTCACAGACGATGCAGAAGGAAACTGAACAGCCGCACGCCCATTTGAAATGGTTCGGCATCCCTGCCGTCTTTCCTTTCATTAAGCCGCACAAAAAGCTGCTGCTGGCCGTGATCGTCAGCATGGCGCTCTCCAGCGCCATCGACGCCATCTTCCCGCTTTTCCAGAACTACGCCATTACTCACTACATCGGTTCTGGCACGCTGGACACCCTGCCCGCGTTCGCCGCAAGCTACCTCCTGCTTCTGCTGTTTCAGGGACTCATCAACGTCTGGGGCTGTTACGACGCCAACAAGGCCGAAGTGGAGGTGGACCGCGATGTGCGCCAGGCCTGCTTTGACCACATCCAGACCCTGTCCTTCAGCTACTTTAACCAGAACAGCGTAGGCTACATCCACTCCCGTATCATCTCCGACCCCAACCGCATCGGCCAGATCGTCAGCTGGGGCCTCATGGATATCGTGGTCTACCTGGTCTATATCATCAGCATTTTCGTGGTCATGTTCCTGCTCAACCCCATGCTGGCTCTGCTGCTATTGTGCGTAGTGCCGATCATCACCGTGGTCACGATCTTCTTCCAGCGCCATCTCACCCGGGCCAACCGAAAGGTACGGGAGCGCAACAGCATCATCACCGGCAACTTCAACGAAGGCATCACCGGGGCCAAGACCATCAAGTCACTGGTCATCGAGGACAAGATGCAGGCTGATTTTGAGGCGGACACGCAGGCCATGCGGCTCTCCGCAGTCCGGGCCGGCTGGCTGCGGGCGCTGTTTCAGTCCAGCGTCATCTTTCTGAGCAGCATCGCTCTGGCCCTGGTGCTCTGGCGCGGCGGTGTGCTGACCCGGGACGGGCTCATGCTGGTGGGCAGTCTGTCCGTTTTCATGAACTACGCCACCTCGGTGAGCACCTATGTGCAGGAACTGGTGGGCACCACCGCCAACCTCATCAATTCTCAGGTCAACATTGAACGCATCGATCGACTGCTGCACACCGAGTCCGATGTGACCGATACTCCGGAGGTCATTGCGAAGTACGGCGACACCTTCCACCCAAAGCGCGAAAACTGGGAGGCGCTGAATGGCGAGATCGAATTCCGGGACGTCACCTTCCGCTATC
>USIZ01000238.1 GCA_900554855.1 uncultured Eubacteriales bacterium
CTCGTTGGCATAGGAGCTGTGGGTCAGTGCGTTCTCCAACAGGGCAATGTTCTGAAAATGATAGCCTAGTTTTTCTTCCAGTGTCTGCATATTCACTCGACCTCTTTTAGTGTGGTTTGAACAGCTGCCTCAGCGGCAAGCTGCGATTCAATTCGCTGTGTGACTCGACCCTCGGCATAGCTGACCGCCTGCTTGACGGCGGAGCGGAAGGCAAAGGCATCGGAGGAGCCGTGGGCCTTGATGACCGGTTTGGCAATGCCCAGCAGGGCGGTGCCGCCCACCTCGCGGTAGTCAAATTTGCGTCGGAAATCGGCAATCTCGCCCCTGACCATCAGGGCGGCGGCCTTGGTGCGGCCGTTCTTCAGGAAAAGCCGCTTGATCTCCTTGGTGATGTAACCGGCGGTGCCTTCCATGGTTTTCAGAAAGATGTTGCCGGTGAACCCGTCTGCCACAATGACGTCGGCATCCCCCTCCACCGCGTTGCGGCCTTCCACATTGCCGATGAAGTTGAGCTTCTGCTCCGCTTTTAGCTGTTCGAGCTGCTTCCAGGTCTCCTGATAGAGCTCGGTGCCCTTGCTGGGCTCTGCGCCGATGTTCAGCAGGCCAACTCTCGGATTCTTGATGCCCAGCACCAGTTCGGCATAGTGAGCGCCCATCACGGCGAACTGTACCAGCTGTTCCACGGTGCATTCGCTGTTGGCACCGGCGTCGATCAGTACGGCCCGCCCCCGACCCGTGGGCAGGCTGGGAGCCACGGCGGCCCGCTTGACGCCTCGGATACGCCGCACCAGCAGGGTGGCTCCGCTGAGCAGAGCGCCGGTGCTTCCGGCGGAGATAAAGGCGTTCCCGCGGCTGGCCTTCAGCAGCTTCAGGCCGACGGTCATGGAGGAATCCGGCTTTTTCCGCCAGACGATGGATGGATCGTCGCAGTTGTCCACCACTTCGGTGCAGTTGACGATCTCCACCCCGGCGGGCAGCTCATCATAGCCATCCTGTTTCATCACATGGCGGATGGCTGCTTCGTTTCCGGTGAACAGCACTTCTACGCCGAATTCCTTCGCCGCCTGTAGTCCGCCGCGCACCGGGGCCTGGGGAGCGAGATCGCCCCCCATTGCATCAATGATTATCTTCATGGGTACTCTTTTCTGATTCAATCTGCTTGGTGTGTGTGGCCGCCTCCAGTGCATCCAGCGCGCGCTGGGACAGGGCGGCATTCTTGTTGCGTTTTCCCTTGACCTTGTAGCCCAGGGGCGGGATGATGCCAAAATTGACATTCATGGGCTGGAAATTGACCACAGTGGTGTCGCTGACGTAGTGGGCCAGCGCACCCAGCGCTGTCTCCCGGGGAAAATCAATGGGTGCCTCGCCCAACAGACGACGGGCCAGCTCCACAGCGGCCACCAGACCGGAGGCGGTGGACTCCACATAGCCCTCCACGCCGGTCATCTGTCCGGCAAAGCAGAGCCGTGGCTCGTTCTTTACCTGATAATAGTGGTTCAGAATGCCAGGGGAGTGGAGATAGGTGTTGCGGTGCATGACGCCATAGCGGACAAACTCCGCATGTTCCAGACCGGGGATCATGGAGAATACCCGCTTCTGCTCCGGGAAGGTCAGATGTGTCTGGAAGCCCACAATGTTGAAAATGCTTCCGGCGGCATTGTCCTTGCGCAGCTGAACGACGGCAAAGGGCTCCTTGCCGGTGCGGGGGTCGGGCAGACCCACCGGCTTCAGCGGGCCGTAACACAGAGTGTCCCGACCGCGGCGGGCCATGACCTCCACGGGCATACAGCCTTCAAATACGCTGCCGTCGTCGAATTCGTGGAGCTGGGTTTGTTTGGCCTGGGTCAGCTCAGTCCAGAAGCGGTCATATTCCTCCTGAGTCATCGGGCAGTTGATATAGTCCGGCGTGCCCCGGTCATACCGGGATGCAAACCACGCCTTGTCCATGTCGATGCTTTCAAAGGTGACGATAGGGGCGGCGGCGTCAAAGAAATGGAGGTACTCCTCGCCGGGGAAGTGTCGGGCGATGTCCTCGCTCAGCGCATCGCTGGTCAGAGGGCCGGAAGCCACGATCACATTGCCCTCTCCGGGAATGGCGGTGACTTCCTCCTCAACGACGGTGATATTGGGATGACTGCGGATCTTCTCCGTCACAGCGGAGGAGAAGCCGAATCGGTCTACCGCCAGCGCGCCGCCGGCGGGTACCCGGTGCTCGTCAGCACACGCCATGATGAGCGAGCCCATGCGCCGGAGCTCTTCTTTCAGCAGGCCGACTGCGTTTTCCAGTTGGTCACTGCGCAGGGAATTGGAGCACACCAGCTCGGCAAAGTCGCTGCTGTGGTGGGCAGGGGTCATCTTCTGGGGCTTCATCTCATAGAGCTCCACCGGAATGCCCCGCTGGGCCAGCTGCCACGCGGCCTCGCATCCGGCCAGACCCGCACCGATGACTTTCACTTTTTCCATGCTCAAGCCTCCTCGGTGGCGTCAGCCTTCTTTTTTGCGGCGGTCTTTTTTTCTGTGGACTTCTTTGGGGCGGCGGCTTTTTTTGCCGTCGTTTTCTTGGTCGTGGCAGTCTTTTTGGCGGTGGTTTTCTTTGCAGCGGTCTTTTTTGACGCTGCCTTTTTCGCAGCGGGCTTCTTCTCGTCCTTGGTTTCCTCGGCTTTGGTGTCTGCTGCGGCGTCGCCCTCAGCGGCCTTTTTCTTCGGATAACCCCGCTGATCCTCAGGCAGGAAGCGACTGCATTTGGGGTTGATGCAGAATGGCTTCTTGAAGCCCCGACCGGATTTCTTGAACATGGTCATGCCGCATTCAGGGCAGTTTTCCTTTACGGGTACATCCCAGGTCATGAAGTCACAGGGCTCGCCGGAGACCACCTTGTTGCGCTCGCAGCCATAGTAGGTGTAGCCGTTGCGACTGGTCTTTTTCAGAATGCGGCTGCCGCACTTGGGGCACTTGCCGGGCATTTCA
>USIZ01000239.1 GCA_900554855.1 uncultured Eubacteriales bacterium
ACTCGCCCGGGAATGCGCCGCTGGCGCATTCCTGTTTCGGGCTCACTCCCCAGGGGGAAGCCTTCGGCAATCCCTACAAACCCCAATTTGTCCTCCCGGACGAAGAACTTCAAACTTTACTCCCGCAGGAGTTATCAACATCTATGAGTGAAGAAAAGAAACTGCTGGCCCGGGTGATGCCGCTGGCCGAGGAATACGCCATGTTCCCCGCCGGGGGGACGGTGCTGTGCTGCGTCAGCGGCGGGGTGGACTCCATGAGCCTGCTTCACTTTCTGGCCGGTCAGTCCGCACGGCTGGGCTTTCAGCTGCACGCCTGCCACTTTGACCACGGCATCCGCCCCGAGTCCGATGCGGACGCGGAATTTGTCCGCGCCCAGTGTGCGGTATGGAACATCCCCCTCCATGCCATCAAGGCCGATGTGCCCTATTATGCAAAGGCGCACGGTCTGGGGTTGGAGGAGGCCGGGCGGAAGCTGCGCTACGACTGGTTCCACAAGGTGGCCGACCGGTTCGACGACTGCGTCATCGCCACCGCCCACCACGCCGACGACAACGCCGAGACCCTGCTCCTCCATCTGGTGCGCGGCAGCGGTCTGGGCGGTCTGGGCGGCATCCCGCCCCGCCGCGGGCGGCTGGTGCGGCCCTTCCTGAACGTGCCCCGTGCGCTCATTGAGTCCTACGCCGCCGAGGAGGGCATCCCCTTTGTGGAGGACGCCACCAACGCCGACCCGGACTACACCCCCCGCAACCTGCTGCGGCACAGGGTCATGCCACTGCTGCGGCAGATGAATCCGAATCTGACCGATACGCTCTCCGCCACTGCCGCCTCCCTGCGGCAGGACGGTGAATTTCTCTCCGCCCGGGCCGCCAATCTGGCCATGGACGCCACGGTAGCCGCCGGCAGCGTCATTCTTCCGCTGGACAGTGTGAACGGCCAGAGCGCGGCCATCGCCGCCCGGGTCATTCAGGCTGCGGCGGAGAAGCTGGAGCCTGAGCTGGTGCTCACCGCCCGGCAGCGCCGCATGGTGCTGGAGCTGTGCCGGGGCAGCGACCCCAGCGCCCACTGCGATCTGCCCCGGGGCATTTCTGCCCAGCGGGTCTACGATTCACTGGTGTTCTCCTTCCCCGGCCGGGTGGAGATCCTGCCCGAGACGGAGCTGGACTTTACCGGCGCCCGGGACATCGGCCCTTACACCGTCACGGTGGAACGGGCGGCGCGCCCGGAGGACTGGACGCGCAGCGACGGTGCGGAATTTTACCTTTCCGCCTTTGAGCCGGTGGTACTGCGAAAGCGGAAAACCGGTGATGAATTGAAGCTCCCGGGCCGCGAGGGCACCAAGAGCGTGAAAAAATGGATGATCGAGCGCCGCATTCCCGAAGCCCGCCGGGATCTCATCCCGGTGCTGGATCAGCTCGGGCGGTGCGCCGCCGTCTGGAGCATTGGCATAGATGCCGCCGCCGTTCCGGCTCCCGGCCAGCCGTGCCTCCACATTACAATTAAGGAAAAAGAGAGGAATCAGACAGTATGAGTACTCATATCCACGAAATGCACAACGATGTCTCTGAGGTCCTGTTCTCCGAGGAGCAGCTCAAGGCCCGGGTGGCCGAGCTGGGCGCGGAGATCGCCCGGGACTACGCCGACAAAGACCGGGTTCTGCTGGTCAGCGTCCTGCGTGGCTCCTACATCTTCATGGCCGATCTGAGCCGCGCCATCGACATTCCCGTCGAGATCGACTTCATGAGTGTCTCCTCCTATGGCAAAGGCACCAAGTCCTCCGGCCAGGTGGAGATCAAGAAGGATCTGTCCGATTCCATCGAGGGCGTCCACGTCATCGTGGTGGAGGACATTCTGGATTCCGGCAACACCCTGAGCTACCTGCTCCATGTGCTGGAGGCCCGCCATCCCGCCTCCATCAAGCTGTGCACCCTGCTGGACAAGCCGGAGCGCCGCGTCAAGCCCATCAACGCCGACTATGTCGGCTTCACCGTGCCCAACGCCTTCATCGTGGGCTACGGCCTGGACTACTCCGAAAAATACCGCAACCTGCCCTATATCGGCATTCTGAAGCCGGAGATCTACTCCGACTGAGGGATTTGTGAATATTGTCTCTTTGCCATTCCGGACAGCTTCTGCTTGAGACTTAGAGTGCTTTCGCACTTGTCATCCTGAGCGAAGCGAAGGATCTTAAAACACCTGACTTCGGCAGGCAGCATTTCCCTTGTAGAAATCGGTGCTGTAAGATTCTTCGGCCTGTGGCCTCAGAATGACCCCCCTCAAAACCCACAATGATCGAGGTTAACGAATGAACAAAAGTGCTTTACGATCCCTCGCCTTTTATGGGGCGCTGATCCTGGTGTTTCTTTTCGCCATGCAGTATATCTCCCATTCCAACGACGCGGGAAAACTCAATTACAGTCAAATGGTCCAGCTGTTCCAGCAGGAGCAGGTAAAGAGCTTCACGGTGCAGGACAACACCGTCACGCTCAACCTGTCTGACGGCAGCGAGGACAAATGTGAGATCACCGACGTGACCCTCTTCCGGGAGGATCTGGGCGAGCTGATCCAGCAGCAGTGGACCAGCGGCGTCATCACCGATTACAGCTACGAGCCGGACACGCCGCCCAGCTGGATCTCCACCTGGGGTCCCAGTCTGCTGACGTGCGTTGTGATCGTGGCCATGATCTACCTTGTGTTCCTGCGCCAGAACGCCGGAGGCGGCAAGAACTCCATGGCCAACTTCGGCAAGGCCCACACCTCCACCCCCTATGACAAGGATCACCCGGTCACCTTCCGCGACGTGGCCGGCGCAGAGGAGGAAAAGGAGGAGCTAAAGGAGATCGTGGACTTCCTGCGCGATCCCCAGAAGTACAACGATCTGGGCGCACGCATCCCCAAGGGTGTGCTACTGGTGGGCCCTCCGGGCACCGGCAAGACTCTGCTGGCCAAGGCCGTGGCCGGTGAG
>USIZ01000240.1 GCA_900554855.1 uncultured Eubacteriales bacterium
GACGTGTGCTCTTCCGATCTCGGCGGCGATCTGGTCATCCGTGTGCCCCGGGGCACCGTGGTACGCGACACCGAGACCAACGAGATCATTCACGATATGTCCGATGCAGAGCCCTTCGTGCTGGCCCGGGGCGGCCGGGGCGGCTGGGGCAACCAGCATTTTGCCACCCCCACCCGCCAGGTGCCCCGCTTCGCCAAGGCGGGCATGACCGGCGAGAGCCGGGACGTGACGCTGGAGCTGAAGCTGCTGGCCGATGTGGGCCTGGTGGGCTTCCCCAACGTGGGCAAATCCACCCTGCTCAGCGTGGTGTCCAAGGCACAGCCCAAAATCGCCAACTACCACTTCACCACGCTGTTCCCCAACCTGGGCGTCGTCTATGTGGACGAGGGCGTCAGCTTTGTCATGGCGGATATCCCCGGCATCATTGAAGGCGCCAGCGAGGGCGCCGGTCTGGGACACGACTTCCTGCGCCACATCGACCGCTGCCGTCTGCTGGTGCATCTGGTGGACGTGTCCGGCAGCGAGGGGCGCGACCCCATTCAGGATTTTGACACCATCAACGAGGAGCTGAAGAGCTACTCCCCCGAGCTGGCCGGCCGCAAGATGATCGTGGCCGCCAACAAAGTGGATATTCTGACTGACCCCCAGCTTCTGACCGACTTCAAGGCCCATGTCGAGGGCCTGGGCTACCCCTGCTATGAGATCTCCGCCGCCGCTCACAAGGGCGTGCGGGAGTTGGTGAACGCCATTGCGGCAGAGCTGGCCAGCCTGCCGCCGGTGAAGGTCTACGAGCCGGAGTACGCGCCCCGTCCGCCCAAGATCGACACCTCCGGCGACGTCACCATCGAGCGCGAGGACGGCATCTGGTATGTGGAGGGCGATTGGCTGGAGCGTGTGCTCATGAGCACCAACTTCAAAGACCCCGAATCCCGGAACTGGTTCGATCAGCAGCTGCGCAACTCCGGCCTGTTCGACCGTCTGGAGGCCATGGGCATCCAGGACGGCGACACGGTGAGTATGTACGAGCTGCAATTTGAATACGCAAAGTGACCCACTTGTCCATTTGAGAGAAAAAGGAGGAAACCCACATGCAGTATCAGATCCAGGGCGAGACCCTTCCCGTCGTCATCTGTCAGCTCTCTGCCGGTGAGCGAATGATCACCGAGGGCGGCGGCATGGCGTGGATGTCCCCGAACATGAAGATGGAGACCACCTCCAACGGCGGACTTGGCCGTGCGCTGGGACGTATGTTCTCCGGCGAGAAGATGTTCCAGAACATCTATACCGCCCAGGGCGGCCCGGGCATGATCGCCTTCGCATCCAGTTTTCCCGGCTCTGTGAAGGCTTTTCAGATCGCTCCCGGCCAGGAGCTGGTCTTCCAGAAGAGCGCGTTTCTGGCCAGCGAAGCCGGCGTGCAGCTGTCCGTCCACTTCCAGAAGAAGCTGGGCAGCGGCCTGTTCGGCGGCGAGGGCTTCATCCTCCAGCGCATCAGCGGAAACGGCATCGTCTTTGCCGAGTTCGACGGCCATGTGGTGGATTATGAGCTTCAGAACGGTCAGAGCATCGTGGTGGACACCGGCCATCTGGCCGCAATGACCGCCAGCTGTCAGATCGATATTCAGACCGTCCCCGGCGTGAAGAACATCCTGTTTGGCGGCGAGGGCCTGTTCAACACGGTCATCACCGGACCGGGTCATGTCTGGCTCCAGACCATGCCCATCAGCAATGTGGCCGAGTGTCTGCGCCCCTACTTCCCCTCCGGCGGAAATAACTGAGCATATGTTTTCCAACAATAAAACTGCCCGAGATTTTAAATCTCGGGCAGTTTTTATTTCTTCAGGATCGGGCGCAGCCGCTTTTCGTAAAGCTCCTCCATCCGGGGCAGGAGCTGATCGTAACAGGCAAAGGCCAGATTGCCCAGCACCAGCAAGGCGATCATCAGTGCAGGCTTCATGCTCTCCGGGGCGATCACCAGCATGAGCAGAGCCTCCAGCGGAACGACAACGGCATTGAAGAGCGCCAGCTTGACCGGCCAGCGCCATACTTTTGGCAGCTTATCCAGCCTGGAGTAGATCACGGGATACCAGCCGAAGAAGCACAGAAACATCAGGCTCTCCTCCAGATCGCTCACCAGCACCAGATCCAGCAGTCCCACTGCCAGCCACACGACCAGCTGCCAGCGTCCGCCCCACTCACGGCCAATGGGCAGGAGCAGCAGTCCCGCCAGCATGGGGCAGATATAAGTGCCCAATCCCAGCCAGCCGCCCAGCACCTGCACCACGACGGCCAGCGCGGTAGTCATGCCGCAAAATGCGACCCTCCTCGACTGTTTCATCCCATCCCCTCCGTTTCATTTCCCGTTGATTGTAGCATAGCTTCTCCGGGTTGACAATCCGGCCGGCAAATTGTTCACAATCTGTTCTGGATTTTTTCTCTGCTTTCCGTTAGAATGTAACCTAGTTGAATGCAAGACAGCGGAATGATCCCATCTGCTGTCGATCAGGAGGTAACTCAATTTGAAATCCTTATCCAACGCCATTGACCGTTTCTGCTATAAGCACCCGCGCTTCGGTATTCAAAACCTGATGCTGACCGTGGTCATCTGCAACTGCATCGTCTATATTCTGGATCTGGTGAGTCAGGGCACCCTTTCCCCCCTGCTGATGTTCAGCCGCTCGCTGATTTTCAAGGGCCAGATCTGGCGGCTCATCACCTTCATCTTTGTGCCCGGAAACACCAGTATTTTCTGGTTCGCCCTTTCGATGTACTTCTATTGGTTTATCGGCAGCAATCTGGAGCGCGAATGGGGCAGCGGCAAGTTCACCGTCTACTACGCACTGGGCGTCCTGCTCACCGTGATCTGCGGCCTGTGCACCGGTTCCGCCAGCGCCACCTACCTCGACCTCTCCCTGTTCCTCGCCTTTGCCACCCTCTACCCCAA
>USIZ01000241.1 GCA_900554855.1 uncultured Eubacteriales bacterium
GTCAAAAACTGCTGTACCAGTACGTCGGGCAGGGCGGCAGAGGTGGTGGCGGTCACCAGGCCCCGCTCGCCGCCGAGTGCCTTGGTGGAAAATTCCGCCTGAAGATCATCAAAGGAGATGCCGGACTGGTACCGCTCCTCCAGTCTGGCCAGCTTGGCCTGAAGCGCGTTGAGCTGCGCCTCGCCGATCTGGCCGTCCGCCCGGTCGGGCAGGGCGTCCAGCGTGATGACCTTCAGCGCCACGGCCTGATATTCGTTCTCCGGATGCTCTGCAAGCCACGCGCTGACGGAGGACTCGTCCGGGACATAGGTTTCGATCAGGTGGGTTTTGTAGGCCTGTGCCTTGACCTTGCGGGTCAGCTCCTCGGTATAGCGCTGCTCGTTCATGCCTGCGCCATAGTAGGAGAGGTAGTAGTTGTTGGCATTGATGCCGTATTTGGTGCGCTGGGCTTCATTTTTCGCCAGCTTCTCCCGCACGGGAGCCAGCTCCTCGTCAGAGAATTGATAACCGGCTGCGTCGGCTAGATCGCAGTAATAGGCGGTCTCGGCCATGTTGGTCTCGGCCTTGCGCTGGAAAAACTCCTTCCAGGTCATTGCGCCGTCATACGCCTGCTTCTTGGCGCTCTGCTGGGGATCATAGCCCAGCTCCTCCAGCTGGTCGGCGTTTTGATCGAGGAAGTCGTTGTAGTAGTCAAAGTAATAGAAATTGTAGCGGGTGACAGTGTAGTGCTCATCGCCGTGCACTGTGGCGGCGGGAATATATCGCTGGAGCCAGCCGGAGTTCAGCAGGATGATGAGCAGCACAACAGGGACAAGAATGATGTAGATGGCCCGCAGCAGCGGGGAATTGGCGCCTTTCATGGGCAGGACCTCCCGTCAGGTGTAAGGTTGCATACGAGGGAAAGCGTAACAGCCGCAGGGACTGTTGTCAAGATGGTTCAGATGTGAAGGAAAGGGGCCGCCCGGACGGGCGGCCCCTTTCGGGGGGGGGAGAGAAAAGGGAAATGCGAACTTTTTTGCTTACACCGCGTAGAAGATCATGCAGCAGATGCAGCAGAAGATAGAGAAGATCGTGGGGAAGATAACGGTGGTGATAAACAGCTCCTTGTAAGCCTGCTTGTGGGTCAGACCGAACACACCAAGGGTGTTGGCGATGGACTGTGCATGGGGCAGGGAGTCGAAGGTCTGAGTGGTGCACAGCAGCAGACGGCGCAGAGCACCGGCGTTGACGCCCATATCCAGATAGGTCTGGCCGAACATGGGCAGCCACACCATCATGGCGGAGATACCGTCGGTGCACAGGGCGGCGATAACGGCGACGGACAGCATGGCGGAGATGTAGGGGTTCAGGTTCAGACCCAGCACCCAGTTCTGGATGGGAGTGACAGCGGCGCAGGAGGTGACCACCTGACCGAAGCCGTACACGCAGCCGGCCAGCAGCAGGAAGCCCCACATGCCGGTGCAGCCCTGAGACAGGATGCGCACGAAGCCGACCTTCTTGCAGCGGTTGAAGTGCAGGGCGACCAGCACGATAACGCCGACGAACTGAGCCAGAGCGACAAGAATGGTGGACCAGCTCTGATAGGTCTGGTTCATGTAGTTGATGCGGCTGAAGATAATGGCGGACACCACGACGGCCAGCAGAGGAATCACAGAGGTAGCAAAGCTGGGCAGATCCTGCTTGTCCAGATCCAGATCCTCCACTTCGGGGCCGTCATAGCCCTCGCCGTTGGCGCGGGCCTTTTTGACCAGATGCAGCTGATACAGCACGAACATCACGATGCCCAGCAGGCCGGTCACGATGGACAGCACGGGGGCGTCATACAGGCTGGTGCCCAGGAACATGTTGGGCAGGGAGCCGGGCACGTTCGGCACGGGCATGCAGAAGTTGATGGCGGGGGCAATGCCCTGTGCGGCAATCATGCCCACCTTGCGGGGCAGATTGGCGGACTTCATCAGAGGCGCGGCGACGACCACGACCACGAAGATGAAGGTGCCGACGCCGGCCAGCATCAGGATCACGGCGGTGGCGGAGATGGCCATCCAGGCGCGATCCTTGCCCAGCCACTTGATCATCTGGTTGCCCACAGCCTTGGAACAGCCGGTTTCATCCATCAGAAAGCCCAGCAGACCAGATACGGTGAATACCCAGAACATCATGGAGACGAGAGAGGCGACACCGGAGGGGAACACCTCAAACATGGAAACGTAAAAAGCGTTGGTAGAGCCGAATGCGGCGATGATCGCGGCAATGATGGCCGCGATGCCGGTGTGAACGTTCTTATAGCACAGGATGATGAACACCGCGATGGCTACAAGAACAAACAGACCGGAGACCAATGGGTTGGTAAACAAGCAAACAACCTCCTTCTTTTCTCTTGCGCCGGCTTGCCGACCGGCGTCTCGAATCCCGGATCTGCGGTTTTGCCGCACCTGGCAACTCCCCCGATTCGACAGAGGCGGCGGCAGATCGTATTCTTAAGACAATTCTAGCATTTATGAACAAATTGTGTCTATGTGCATTGGGGCGCAATTCCGCCCGCTGTTTGTGCAGTCAGCACAGTGAAGCAAAAACGACCGCATTTCAATTTATAGGATGTGCCAACGGACTGTGCTCACGGCACAGAAAGTGTCTGCTTTTTGCACTCTCAGGCTAATTACAAGCCTGGAAAAGGTCTGATATAATAATAGTACCATGCATTCGTGCGCGATGCACAAGCATTAAGAGAAAAAGAGTGTTGTAAGTTGTAAGGAGGAATCGGATCGTATGTTTCAGATCAATCAGGCCAACTGCGTCTGCTGCCACAACTGCCGCATGGAGTGTCCCATGCAGGCGATCAACTATGTTGGCATGAAGTATCAGATCGACCCGGATAAATGTGTGGAGTGCGGCCTGTGCGCCAAAGTGTGTCACACTCAGT
>USIZ01000242.1 GCA_900554855.1 uncultured Eubacteriales bacterium
CGGCTCCCATCTGCATAATGGTCAGTGCGTCCTGCGGGGAGAACACGCTCTCGTCGGCCAGCACCGGCACATAGGAGCGCTCGGTAACATACTTCAGGCCTTCAAAATCGTGGGCCTTGACCGGCTGCTCCACGAATTCAAGATCAAGGCCCTTCTCCTGCATTCCGTTCAGGATGCGCACGGCTTCCTTGGGGGTCCAGCCCTGATTTGCGTCGATGCGGATGCAGGTCTCCTTGGGCACAGCACCGCGGATGGCGCTCAGGCGTGCAATATCCTTTTCCGGCTCCTTGCCTACCTTGACCTTCAGGCAGTCGTAGCCGCGGTCGATGGCGTTCAGGGCATCGCGCACCATCTCTTCGGGGTCGTTGACGCTGATGGTGATGTCGGTGACGATGGACTTCTTTGCGCCGCCCATCAGCTTGTACACAGGGATTTTGTACAGCTGGCCGTACAGATCCCACAGGGCCATATCCACAGCAGCCTTGGCGCTGGTGTTCTTCTGGATGCAGGCATTCAGTGCGATCATCAGGTCTTCAAAGTCGTCCACATCGCGGCCGATGATGGTCTTTGCGATATGGTCGCGGATGGCACCGATGATGGCACCGGTGGTGTCGCCGGTGATCACACCGGTGGGAGGTGCCTCACCATAACCCACAGCGCCGGTGTCGGTGTGGATCTCTACGATCACATCCTCCACGCTGCTGACCGAGCGCAGAGCCGTCTTAAAAGGCACGCGCAGCGGCACAGAGATCAGACCGAGACGTACTTCCGTGATTTTCATGCAAAAACCTACCCCTTTCGATAAAAAAATATTGCCAGATTATGAAATCTATGGTAGTATTGTATACGAAATTGTCGATATTGTAAAGACAATTGTCCGCAAAAAATTGCACAAAAAGAAAGGGGATTGGGTTCATGATCACAAACGGTTTCACCTACATCGCCGTGCTGGTGTTCATTGCCGCACTGCTGGTGTGGCTGCAACGCTACACGAAGTCGAAATTCTTCGACTATGCACCACCTATCGTTCTGCTGTACCTCATTACCATGATTCTCTGCACGCTGGGTGCATGGGACATGGAGGCCACCAAGCCTGCCTACTCCGTGCTGAAAAACAACCTGCTGTATGCAATGATCTTCCTGATGCTGCTGCGCTGCGACATCCGCAAGATCATCAAGCTGGGTCCCAAGATGCTGGGCGGCTTCTTTGCCGCTTCCGTCTCCATCTCGCTGGCCTTCATTGCCACCTTCGCCATCATGAAGGGGCCCCTTGGCTCCGAAGCATGGAAGGCACTGGGCGCTCTGTGCGGCAGCTGGATGGGCGGCTCCGGCAACATGATCGCCGTGCAGGCTGCGCTGGACATCGGCGAAGCTGACATGGCCTACGCACTGGTGGTGGACTCCATCGACTACTCCATCTGGGTCATGTTCCTGCTGTGGGCCATCAATCTGGCTCCCAAGTTCAACAAGTGGGTCAAGGCCGACACCACCACGCTGGATGAAGTGTCCCGCCGTCTGGAAGAGGACGCAAAGGCCAACGAGGACAAGGCCAGCTTTGTCAACCTGATCTTCCTGCTGGGTCTGGCTCTGGTGATCTCCGCCTTCGGTCAGGACATCGGCGCAACCCTGAACAGCGCAATGCCCTTCTTGGACAAGGCCACCTGGACCGTCCTGCTCATCACGCTGTCCGGCCTGATCGGCGCTGTCACCCCCGTGGGCCGCATGGCAGGCAGCACTGAGCTGTCCAACCTGCTGCTGTACTCTGTGGTGGCTCTGCTTGCCTCCCGCGCAAGCTTCCTGGAGCTGACCGATGCACCCGCATGGATCCTGGCAGGCTTTATGATCCTTGCCATCCACGGCATCGTTCTGGTGCTGCTGGCAAAGATCTTCCATCTGGATATGTTCACCTGCGGCGTGGCATCTCTGGCAAACATCGGCGGTTCCGCATCTGCTCCCATTCTGGCCGGTGCCTACAGCGGCGCTCTGGTGCCCGTTGGCGTTCTGATGGCTCTGATGGGTTACGTTATCGGCACGGCAGGCGGCCTGATCACCGCAAACATCATGTCGCTGCTGGCATAATGTCTCCGGCTTATAACGCAGTCCGGGGCCGTTGAAACCAACGCGGCCTCAGTTTACAACAAAAAAAAGAGATAGGCGGCCCCTTCCGGGGAAGCCTATCTCTTTTTTATCGGGACTGTTTTGCAGCCGTCCCTTTCATCTCGTCCGCGCAGGACCGGGACAGTCCCGGAGCATCACTCTGCAAACAGCGGAGTGGAAAGATAACGGTCGCCGGTATCGGGCAGCAGGACCACGATGTTCTTACCAGCATTCTCCGGGCGCTTTGCCAGCTGCAGCGCAGCATATACGGCGGCACCGGAGGAGATGCCCACCAGAACGCCTTCCTTGTGGCCGATCAGACGTCCGGTGGCAAAGGCGTCATCGTTCTCCACCGCGATGACCTCGTCATACACCTTGGTGTCCAGCACGTCCGGCACAAAGCCTGCGCCGATGCCCTGGATCTTGTGCGCACCTGCGACGCCCTTGCTCAGCACGGGAGAAGAGGCAGGCTCCACGGCAACCACCTTGACGTCCGGGTTCTTGCTCTTCAGGTACTGGCCCACGCCGGTGACGGTGCCGCCGGTGCCGACACCGGCCACAAAGATGTCCACCTTGCCATCGGTATCCTCCCAGATCTCGGGGCCGGTGGTCTCGATGTGTGCCTGCGGATTGGCCGGGTTCACAAACTGGCCGGGGATGAAGGAATCGGGGATCTCCTTTGCCAGCTCATCTGCCTTGGCAATGGCACCCTTCATACCCTTTGCGCCTTCGCTGAGCACCAGTTCTGCGCCATAGGCCTTCATCAGCTGGCGGCGCTCCACGCTCATGGTCTCGGGCATCACGATGATGA
>USIZ01000243.1 GCA_900554855.1 uncultured Eubacteriales bacterium
CTTTCCCTACACGACGCTCTTCCGATCTGGTGTCCGCCGTGGCGGCTGAGGACAGCCGGACGCCGGTGGTGTATGCCGCCATCTCCGATCCCGATACCGCCAAGCTCACCGGCATCGACTATGTTACCGGCACCAGCGATGCGCTGAATACCGAGTACATTCTGGACATGATGCTGGCACAGGATCCCGGCGTCTCCAAGGTGGGGCTGCTGTACTCCCTGTCCGAGCCCAACTCCACCAAGCCCATTGCCGAGGCCAAGGCGTATCTGGAGCAGCACGGCATTACCTGTGTGGAGCAGACCGCCAACACCAACGATGAGGTGGTGGCCGCTGCCGCCGCCCTGATCTCCGCCAAGGTGGACGCCGTGTTCACCCCCACCGACAATGTCATCATGGCCGCCGAGCTGGCCATTGCCGACGATCTGGCCAAGGCCGGCATCCCCCACTATACCGGGGCTGACTCCTTTGTCCGCAACGGTGCCTTCGCCACCTGCGGCGTCAACTACACCGAGCTGGGCGCACGCACCGCCACACTGGCCTATCAGGCCATGACGCAGGGCATGACCGATATGCAGGACTATTACCGGATGGATGGCGGTATCATCACCGTCAACACCGACACCGCCGCCGTGCTGAAGGCCGACTACTCTGTGTTTTCTCAGATGGCCCAGCTGGTGGAGGTCACCACCACCAAGGACTGATGCTTCCCGACTGACTTTCCAAAAGGAGCCGAATCATGCTGCTTGTCGTACAAACTGCACTGGAGCTGGGCTTTCTCTATGCGCCGGTGGCGCTGGCGCTGTTCCTGAGCTTCCGGGTGCTGGACATTGCCGATCTCACCACCGACGGCTGCTTCGTGCTGGGGGCCGCCGTGTCCGTGACCCTTACCGCCGCCGGGCATCCTCTGCTGGCCGTTCCGGCGGCCATGCTGGCGGGGGCGTGCGCCGGGTTCATCACCGCCTTCCTCCAGACCCGGCTGTCGGTGCCTTCCATTCTGGCGGGCATCGTCACCAATACAGGGCTTTACACCATCAACCTCATGGCCATGGGCTGGCGCTCCAACGAGAGCCTGTTGGGCAGCGACACCGTTTTTACCCTGCTGCGCTCCACCGGGTTGGGCGGTGACTGGTATGAACTGGTGCTGGCCGCAGCAGTGACGCTCCTGTGCGCCGGTCTGCTGGCCCTGTTTCTGGGGACCCGGCTGGGACTCTCCATCCGAGCCACCGGTGACAACCCCGATATGGTCCGGGCCTCGTCACTGGACCCCACCTTTACCGTCACCGTGGGGCTGTGCCTGTCCAATGCGCTGACGGCTCTGTCCGGCGCCATGGTGGGACAGTATCAGAAAACCGTAGACATCAACTCCGACACCGGCATCGTGGTCATCGGGCTTGCGTGTCTCATCATCGGCGAGACCGTGCTGGGCCGCCGCACGGTGTATAAGGGTATTCTGGCGGCGCTGGTGGGCTCCGTGGTCTATCGTTTTATCTATGCCGTGGTGTTTTACACCAAAGTGGTGCCGGTGGAGTGCCTGAAGCTGCTCACCGCCGTCATTGTGGCGCTGGCCATTGCCGCCCCCGGTCTGCGGCGCTGGGCCGCTTTTCAGAAGCAGAAGCACAGCCGAAAGGAGGCCGCCTGATATGCTGGACATCACTGCCATTTCCAAGACCTTCCACCCCGGCACGCCCAATGCCCGGCAGGCTCTGCGGCAGCTCTCCCTGCATCTGGAGGACGGAGAGTTCGCCACCATCGTAGGCTCCAACGGCGCTGGGAAGTCCACCCTGTTTGGAGCCATCGCCGGAAGCTTTTACACCGACGAAGGACGCATCCTGCTGGACGGTACGGATCTGACCTTCCAGCCGGAGCACCGGCGCAGCCGGGTCATTGGGCGGCTGTTTCAGGACCCCATGCGGGGGACCGCCCCTCACATGACCATCGAGGAGAATCTGGCGCTGGCCTATCTGCGGGCCTCTCACGGAAGTCCCTTCCGCCGCATCACAGCCAAGGACCGGGAGCGGTTCCGCAGCCAGCTGGCCCAGCTGGACATGGGGCTGGAGGAGCGGATGCGCCAGCCGGTAGGGCTGCTGTCCGGCGGTCAGCGGCAGGCGCTGACGCTGCTGATGGCCACCCTCCGCAAGCCGAAGCTGCTGCTGCTGGACGAGCACACGGCGGCGTTGGACCCCAAGACCGCCGCCAAGGTCATGGAGCTGACGGAGCGGATGGTGACGGAGGAGAAGCTCTCCACCCTGATGATCACCCACAATATGCGGGACGCCATCCGCTACGGAAACCGCCTTATCATGCTCCACGCCGGGCGCATCATTCTGGATATCTCCGGTCAGGAGAAGAAGGATCTCACCGTGCCGGAGCTGCTGGAGATGTTCGCCCGTGCCAGCGGCGACGAGTTCTCCGGCGACCGGGCCATTCTGGCGTAAAGCCCCTTTCCTCACCCTCTACTTCTTCCGGCACTGCCGGGAGACTTCCTTCCTTTATTACCCAGCAAGGCCCCGCCGGTTTCGGCGGGGCCTTGCTGGGTATTTTCGTTCATAAAAAGGGTGAGGGCGTGGTTTTACCACGTCCTCGCCCGGTGTGCTTACGCTCAGATGCGCTTTTGCAGCTTTACCAACATCCGCTCAAACTCCTCCGGCCGGGGGCAGGTGAGCTCCACGGGCCGGCCGGTACGGGGATGAAGAAAGCGCAGGCCCGTGGCGTGGAGGCATTGGCCCGTCAGGCCCGGCACGGGCTTCCTATTGCCGTACACGGTGTCCCCCAGAATAGGGTGGCCGATATAGGCCAGATGGACCCGGATCTGGTGGGTACGGCCCGTCTCCAGCCGGCAGCGCAGGTGGGTGACGCCGGGATACCGGGAGATCGGAAGAGC
>USIZ01000244.1 GCA_900554855.1 uncultured Eubacteriales bacterium
ATCTGCGTCAGCACCCGGCGTATCCGCACGGCGGCAAAGGAGTACGGCGCCACGGTCACAGCGTTCCTCTCCGCCCTGCTGCTGCTCAGCATTCGGGAGACCATGCCTGCCAACCAGCGCACCCGCAAGATCTGCCTGTCTGTGCCGGTGAACCTGCGGGGACATTTTGCCTCGGATACCCTGCGCAACTTTTTCTCTATCGTGGAGATCTGGTACGATCCTGTTACCTCCGGCGGCGACCTGGAGCGCATCGTAGGGGAGGTCAGACAGGCGCTGGAGCAGGAACTGACCGAGGAAAATTTGGGCGGTAAGATCAACCAGCAGGTGAAGATCGGAAAAAGCGTCACCATCCGGGTTGTGCCCCTGCTCATCAAAGAGCCGGTCATTCAGGCCGCCAAGCGGCTGAGCGAGCGCAACAGCACCATGGTGTTCTCGAATGTGGGCCGTATGACGTTTCCGGAGGAAGCCGCCGCACAGGTGGTGCAGTGCGGAGTTTACCTCTCCAGCGCCACAAGGCAGTTGGTGGCCGCCACCTTTGACGACCGCATGGTGCTCAGCTTTGCGGGTACGCTGGTTGAAAAGGATGTGGAGCGGGCCTTCCTGCGCCGTCTGGCCCAGTATGACGACGCAATTCAAGTGACGGCCAACTATGGGGAAGGGGTGTGGAATGCCCGTGAAGTGTAAGATCTGCGGCGCAGAGCTGATTGGCGATCGTCGGTGCTGCCCCCTGTGCGGCACCGGATTTGACAGTGCGCTGGAGCAGGAGGACTATGGCTGCTACCCTGTGGTACCGGTGCACCTGACCTACCGGGTGCTGGACTGGATCATCGGTCTCTGGGGCGTGGTGGCGCTGGCGGTCCTGTTGGTGCTCCGCTTTACCGTGCTGAAAAGGTTGCCCTATTTCTGGCTGCTCTGCCTGGGTGTGGCCTGCCTTCATGTGACCCTTCTGGTGGGGATCCGAAAGTGGCGCAACCTGCCCAAGAGCGTCATGTATGAAGCTCTGCTGGGAGCGGGACTGTCTATCCTCTGGGATGTCGGCACCGGCTGGCATGGCTGGAGCTTGAATTTTGTCCTGCCTATTCTGGGCGGTGTGCTGGAGATATTCTACTTTGCCCTGATCCTTTCCGGCTCTCGAAAACGGAACGCCTACGGCATCTATTTCGTGACCGCCTCTGTCTGGGCGGGGGTAGTGCTTTTATTGGCCATCACCGGAGTCATCACCCTGTGGCTGCCCACTGCGGTAGCGGTGGCAACAGCAGTAGTGCTGATGGCAGCGCTCCTGCTGTTGCGGGGGCGGGATTTCCTCTCTGAAGTGCATCGCCGGTTTCACCTTTGACCCAAACGGTTCAGAACTTCCTTCTTTGCGGAATGGAAGAACTGAGCCGTTTTTTTGCGTTGAAAAAAGAGTGGAAATATTTTTGTGGTTGTGCTAATATAATATCTGTATTGTTATGTCAAATTAGGAGGATAGACTATGCTGAACTATCTTTATACGGCGTTTCTCGGCCTGGTTCAGGGCATTGCGGAGTTTTTGCCCATCTCCAGCTCCGGCCACCTGTCTCTGTTTCAGAATTTCTTCGGCCTGCAATCTGCCGAAGAGTCCAACCTGTTTCTGGATGTAGTGCTCCATCTGGGCACCCTGATCTCTGTATTTATCTATTACTGGCACGATATCGTCTCCATGGTGCAGGAGTTTTTCCGGGGCTGCGCCGCGCTGGTGCACCCGGATCCGGCGGAGAAGGAGCCCCCGGCGGCCCGCCGCATGGTGCTGCTGGTCATCGTGGGCACTATCCCGCTGTTTGCGATCCTGCCCATTAAGAAGTACATCGACAACCTCTACAATAATACCTGGTTTATCGCCTGTGCGCTGCTGGTCACCGGCTGCCTGCTGTTCATCTCCGATCGGCTGAGCAAGGGCCATAAGACGGAACGCAGCGTTTCTCTGGTGGATATCCTGCTGGTGGGCTGCGCGCAGGCAGTGGCCACGGTGCCTGGACTGTCCCGTTCCGGCAGCACGATCTCTGCCGCCATGCTGCTGGGATGCCGCCGGGATTTCGCCGTGCGCTATTCTTTCCTGATGTCCATTCCCGCTGTCATTGGCGCAAATATCCTAAGCCTTGCGGACGCAGTCAAGGCTGGGATCGACTGGTCCATGATGCCCGCTTATCTGGTGGGTGTGATCGTGGCCGCCGTGTCCGGCTACTTTGCCATCCGGCTGGTCAACAGTTTTGCCAATAAGGGCAAGTTTGGCAAATTTGCCTATTACTGTTGGGGTGCCGGTATTCTGGCTCTGATCCTGAGCGCCGTCCTCTGATCTGAGTCTGCGAAAACCCGCGTGTTTGAAAGGAAAATGTTATGTCTGCCACAAAAAGCAAATCTACCCAGTCGGGTTCTTCTTCCCGGAGCAGCTCCAGAAGCGGCTCCGGGAAGCGCGGTTCCAGCCGGAGCGCGAAAAGCTCGGCCGGCCGGAGCAGTACGGCGAAAAAGTCCGCTCAATCGACCGCCAGCCGCAGCCAGCCCACGGCAAAAAAGGGGAGCGCCTCCGCAAAGGGGAAGAATACCCGAAAGAACAAAACTCAGCCGAAGCCCATGCGCCGCGAGATTGGCGCACTGGTGTGCTTCCTGCTGGCCATCTTTGCCTCCTTTGGCTATTTCCATATTGAGGCGGTGTTTATCACCTTCTACTGTGATCTGCTCAAGGGGCTGTTTGGCTACGGCTTCTGGTTTGTGCCGCCCGCGCTGCTGATTGCCAGCATTGTGCTGATGTTCCACAAGGGCCGTCCGGTGGGGCGCCGGGTGGTCAGCGCACTGCTGCTGCCGTTCCTGCTCGGCGGACTGATCCATGCGGCTAAACTCAGCGGCCAGTACGCG
>USIZ01000245.1 GCA_900554855.1 uncultured Eubacteriales bacterium
ATCATTGATGAGGCGGTCAAGACGACGCAGCTTGCGGAGGACGTGGTGGCGCACCATGACGAGCGCCCGGTGGGCTATGCGGATGTGGGCGGCTATCAATACGGCGGGCTGTGGTATACGGACGATCCGTCCCTGCTTCTGCCTGTGGGGATGCGGGTGGCGGACGCCCAGTTTGAGGTGATTCGCCGGACTGCATCTCAGGGGCCCTGTGTCATTGTGGGCCGTTGCGCGGACTATGTGCTGGAAGAGCAGAAGAATGTGTTCAATGTGTTTGTGCGCTCCGATATGGAGAACCGGGTGACGCGGTGCCGAGAGGAGTTTGGTCTCACCGAGGCCGATGCCCGGAAACTCATCCGCAAGACGGACAAGATCCGCTCCAATTATTATCGTTACTACACCCAGACGGAGTGGGGCGACCCGTCCCATTACGATCTGGTCATTGATGCCGGCAGACTGGGGACTGATGCGGCGGCCTATCTGATTGCCGCCTATGTCCGGCAGTTTGACCCGAAAACCTGAACTTACGGCTCAGTTTTCGTAGATTTCACCATTGCCAAGCGGAGCAAAACCTGATAAAATACCAAAGGTTTGAACCCGCCTGGTTTTGCCGTTCCCAAAGACACCAACGGCCGGAGTATGTACGCATACTCCGGCCGTTTTTTGCATATTTACGAGAAACTTGAGAAAGAGATGTGGTTTTTTGAAACTGTCCCGCTATTTTGGAACCCCCGCATTCTGCCGTTCCGCCCTGCTCATCACGCTGCCTATTTTGGCGCAGAATCTGCTGACCTCCTCCTTTTCGCTGGTGGACACGCTGATGATCTCCTCTCTGGGCACCGTTGAACTGACCGCTGTTGGCCTTGCTGCCTCGTGGATCCAGCTGCTGAATGTGATCCTGTTTGGTATTACCGGTGCGGCGGGCGTGCTGGTGGCTCAGTTCTGGGGTGCCGGGGCCATGCGGCAGGTGCGCCGCAGCTATGGCGGCGGGCTGAGCTTCTGCCTGGCGGTCACGCTGGTGCTGATGTGCTTTACCATGTTTTTCCCCGGCGTTGTTATGGGCTTTTACTCCACGGATCCGGCGGTCATTGCCGCAGGCAGCGCGTATCTCCGGCTGGTGGCGCTGGGCTTTCCGGCCTTCGGCCTTCAGTATACGGCCAACGCCGTGCTGCGCTCTACGGAGCAGATGCGGGTGCCGATGTATGGCACCATGGTCAGCGTGCTGACCAATATTGTGATGAATTATACCCTGATCTTCGGCCACTTTGGGGCGCCGAAGCTGGGTCTGGCCGGTGCGGCCATTGCCTCCTGCATTGCCAACTGGGTGGGCGTGGCGGTGACCTACAGCATCGGTATTGCCCGGCATACGGTGCTGCGCACCGGAGCACGGGCGATGTTCGCCTTTGATAAGCCCTTCCTGAAGCAGTACTTCACGGTTGCCTGGCCCATTATGGCCAATGAACTGCTCTGGGGCGGCGGTACGGCGGTGCTCAACATGATCTACGGCCACATGGGCACGCTGGAATATGCCGCCCTCACGATCTGCAACACGCTGGAAAACGTTATTACCACCGTGTTTCTCTCACTGGCCAATTCCGCCAACGTGCTGGTGGGCAAGGAGATCGGCCGGGGGAGGAAAGAGCGGGCCTATCAGAACGCGCTGGCCATCACCTGCTGGACACCGGTCATTGCGGCGCTGTTCGGTGCGGCCTTGATCGCTCTGAGATCCCCTATCACCGGTATTTTTCACCAGAGCGGTGATGTAACGGCGTTGGCGAGACAGCTCTTGATCATTATGGCGTTGACCCTGCCCTTGCGATTCCTGCAATATATCCACATCTGCGGCATTCTGCGTGCCGGAGCGGACGGCAAAAAAGCCGCGTTTTACGACTTCATCGGCGTCTGGTGCATCAGTGTTCCGGCGGCGCTGGCCGGACTCCTGCTCCATGCGCCGTTGGTCCCGGTCTACCTGACGGTGGTCCTGCTGGACAGTCTGGTCAAAGATGTGCTGGTGCTGCGGCGCTTTTTCTCAAAAAAGTGGATGGTGCAGATTCAGGCAGAATAAAGAAATCCCGGAGCGGCAGCTCCGGGATCTTTGTTGTATCATAGGTTTAGTCGGCGCTGTCCTCAATGAGACCGTAACCGCCGTTGTTGCGGGCGTAGACCACTGCGATGGCGTCGTGGTTGTCCGCGTTGCGGAACACGAAGAAGGTGTGGCCGGTCAGATTCATCTGGAGAACGGCCTCCTCAGGACTCATAGGCTTGATGGTGAATTTCTTGGAGCGGATAATATTGATATCATCCACTTCATCGTCCATATCCTCCTGTGCCAGCAGAGTGGTCAGCTCCTCGTTGTGCAGGCGCTTGGCCAGACGGGTCTTGTACTTGCGGATCTGACGCTCAATGGCGGCGATGGCGGCATCCACGGACGCGTTGGCATCGCTGGTGGTGGATTCACCACGGTACAGCGCTCCGCCGGCATTGACGGCCACCTCTGCTTTTACCATACCCTTCTTCTGGGGGGTAAAGGTGATGGTAGCCTCGGCATCCGAGCGGAAGAAACGGTCAAGCTTGGCGACCTTCTTCTCGGCATAAAAATGCACATTGCGGGGCTGTTCTTCCTTGCGATCGACAAATTTCACGTTCACGATGATGCGCTCCTTTCCCGGTTCTGGAACCGTGCAAGCAGGGATTCCTGCTTCTTGTGTATATTGTACCACAGAGGAAATACAAAGTGCAACTAAATTGTGAACAATCTCCAAAATAAGTAGACTGAATTTCTGAGCACCCGGAGAGTAAACCCGAAGGCCCGAAGCGCAAGCGCTCCGGGCCTTCGGGTTTGAGTTTGAGGAGTTTATCGAAAAAGAGAGG
>USIZ01000246.1 GCA_900554855.1 uncultured Eubacteriales bacterium
AAGATCAACCAGGTAGTAATAGGCCACATCCGGGTTTTCCAGCCAGATGCCATAGTGGGAGAGCGTGTTTTCCGATTCCGTCTGGAGATATTCCACCCCGTTGATGGTGAGCGACTCCGGCATGGCCATGTCATAGCTGCCGTTGCTTGTCATCTGCGTCGGGCGGATGCTGTAATAGATCGTGTCCTCTACGCCGTCGCCGTCCAGATCCAGATGGCTTTCAGAGCCGACGGTGATATCCAGTTGATAGTTGTTTGAGGCGCTGGGCTCGTAGGGCGTATCCAATGGGGTGATGGAAAGCGCCCCGGAACCGTCAGGAGCGGGGGAGGCAGTAAAGGCGTTCAGGGAGCAGACGCAGTAGACATACTGCCCGGACTTCAGCGGAAGGTCGGTAGAGCCGTTCAGATCGGAAACTACGGGGTGAGTGGCCTGAGACAGGTAGCGCCATGCATCGGTGAATTCCTCTTCCAGCACATAGATCGTCCAGCTGATCGTGTCCCCGTCATAGTCGGCGTCGCTGCCGACAAAGGCGTCGGCGGTCTGGGCGCAGAAATGATAGGTTCCGTCAGCCTCCGGGCGAAAGAGATAAGGGGCATCGAAGCAGTCCTGACTCTCGATCACTGTGGCCTCCGGAGCCGGGTTGAGATTGGCTACGGCGGAGGAGGAGTCGGCTTCAGCGGTTTCTGCGGCTTCTGCGGATTGCACGGCGGACTGTACCGCTGGAACGGAGGCCGAAGCGGAGTTGTCCGTGGCGGCGGAAGAGCCGCTGTGAGACGCGCCGCATCCGGCACAGACCGCCAGGATCAGAACGCCCAGCGTGGCACTGAGAAATCGTTTCATAAGTAGGATCCTTTTCAGATAAAATAGGGGGAAACACCTAAATCGTTCTTATTATAAAGTAAAGGCCATGTCAGTACAAGGTGAATCCGGTGAAAAAGAATTACAAAATTCTGTGGTCCTGTAAATTTTAAGACAACAGAGATTGTGCATAGTGCAATATTGACTCGAATAAAAGATAAATTAACCTATTGAAAACGACGAAAATACGAGGTATAATGAAATCAGAAGGCAAAAGATCCTTTTGCGTAGGCAATGGGGAGGTTTTCACTATGAAAGTGACCTTTATCGGTGCAACACATGAGGTGACCGGCAGCTGCACACTGCTGGAGGTGGGCGGCAGGTACTTCCTTGTGGACTGCGGCATGGAGCAAGGCTTCAATGTCTTTGAAAACGCTCCGCTGCCGGTGCCGCCCAGTCAGATCGAAGCGGTGTTTCTGACACATGCCCATGTCGACCACTCAGGTATGCTGCCCAAGCTCTGTAAGGACGGCTTCAAGGGCAGTATCTTTGCCACGGATGCGACATGCAGTCTCTGCGACATCATGCTGCGTGACTGCGCCCATATCCAGATGTCCGACGCGGAGTGGAAGACCCGGAAGGCCCTCCGGGCCGGGGAGCCTGCGGTGGAGCCGGAGTATGATCTGGACGACGCGCTGCGGGCCATCAGCCGACTGCGGCGGTGCGAGTACGGCAGACGCTACCAGGTGGACGAGGGGGTGGAGCTGCGCTTCACCGATGTGGGCCATCTGTTGGGCTCCGCTGCCATTGAGCTGTGGCTCACGGAGGGGGAGGTATCCCGAAAAATCGTCTTTTCCGGCGATATCGGCAACCGGTTCAAGCCTATCCTGAAGGATCCGCAGACTGTGGACAGTGCCGATTATCTGGTGATCGAATCCACCTACGGCAACCGGCTGCACGAGATCAGCGGCCCGGTGGACACGGTGAACGAGCTGGCTGCGGTGCTCCAGCGCACGCTGGACCGAAAGGGCAATGTGGTCATTCCGTCCTTTGCGGTGGGCCGCACCCAGGAGATGCTCTACGCGCTGCGTGAGATCAAGGAGCGGGGACTGGTGCACGGCCACGACGGTTTTCCGGTCTATGTGGACAGCCCGCTGGCCAATGAGGCCACGGCGATATTCCTCCAATGCGACCCGTCTTACTTTGACGAGGAGGCCCGGGCTGTGCTGGCTCAGGGTGTGAATCCCATCTGGTTTGACGATATTCACATTTCCTCCACGGCGGAGGATTCCAAGATGATCAATATGGATCCGACCCCCAAGGTCATCCTTTCGGCCAGCGGAATGTGCGAGGCGGGACGCATTCGCCACCATCTGAAGCACAATCTGTGGCGCAAAGAGTGCACCATCCTCTTTGTGGGCTATCAGGCGGAGGGCTCTCTTGGACGGAGCCTGCTGGATGGGGCAAAGAAGGTGAAGCTTTTCGGCGAGGAGGTCGCCGTCAGCGCCGAGATCGCCTCCCTCCACGGCACCAGCGGCCACGCCGACCAGAAGGGGCTGCTGGACTGGGTGAGCGCCATTGAGCCGAAGCCGTCTATCGTATTCGTCAATCACGGCAGTGAGCAGTCCTGCGAGGATTTCAAAGACCTGCTGGTGCAGAAAGGCTATCGGGCGGAAGCGCCGTACAGCGGCGCCCAGTACGATCTGGCCGTCGGCCAGATGACGGTGTATGCAGAGGGACGGCGCATCGACCACAGCCGTACCCGTACCGGCGCCCGGGCGGTGCAGCTCTATGACAAACTGATTGCAGCGGCGCGGGAGCTGCTCCGGCTGGCACAGGCCTGTCAGGGGCGTCCCAACAAAGATCTGGCGAAGTTTACCGACCAGATCCGCAGCCTGATCCAGAAATGGCAGTGATCGAACTTATTTGGAAATGAGGTATTACTATGAAAAATAACTGGGTCATTACGATCGGCCGCGAATTTTGCAGCGGCGGCGCAGAGACGGCGCACAAGCTGTCCAAGCTGCTGGATATTCCCTATTATGACAAAGAGATCATTGATGAGGCGGT
>USIZ01000247.1 GCA_900554855.1 uncultured Eubacteriales bacterium
CAGATTTGTGGATGTTATCGCAAAAGGTGTGCCGGTTTGTGCAAGTGAGTACAGTTTACACTTGCGGTTTACCTGCAAGCTGTTCCGTGGCGGTAACTGCGGCCGTCCGCGGCGGGGGCAAGCACCCGCCCTACACCAGACATGCAAACTGGCAGCACCGCACAAAAATTTTCCCGCCCAGGGAACCAATCCCCGTATTTTACGTCTAACAATAGAAATATCACCGAAGGAGTGCTGATACTATGACACAGGAAGAGCTGGTGGCGCGGATCAACGCGCTGGCGGCCAAGGCCAAGGCCGAGGGGCTGACGGAAGAGGAGACCAACGAGCGCATGAAGCTGCGGGAGGAATACCTGATCCGCTTCCGCAAAGGTCTGCACCAGCAGCTGGACAACACCTATGTGGTGGGTCCGGACGGTGTGAAGCGCAAATTGGTTAAAAAACAGAAACAATAATTGAAAATTGCTTAAAATTGCCGGGGTGCCCTTGCATTTGTGTCTGACTATGTTAACATAATAGCAGAAAGAATGCGGGCATCCCGCTGTACTATGGAAGATTCTGGAGGTGTACGAGCGATGGCGAATAACAAGAAATTTGCTGTGCTGTTATCCGCCGGTGTCGTCGTTCTGGCGGCGCTGGCCGTGGTACTGGTCGTTCTGCTGAAGGGCGGCCTGCCCGGAGGCGGGAAGAGTGCGGCCTTTCTGACCGGCACCACGATCAACGGCGTAGACGTGTCCGGCCTGGATGCCGAGGGCGCCGCCGCGGCGCTGGAGGAGAAGGCGCAGGGCTATTCCCTCACCCTGAAGCTGGGCGAGAACGCCTATACGGCCACCGCCGAGGAGCTGAAGCTCACCTATGACAAGAGCGCCGATCTGCACGGCCTGATGGAGGAGCAGCGGGCGGATCAGAGCAAGCTGAGCTTCGAGGTGGACACCCTGTTCACCTCCGACCCGGCCGACTTCCTCGCCAAGGTGGAGGAGCAGTACAATGCCGCCCAGACCCAGACGCTGGCCGCGCCCGCTGCCGATCAGACCGACGCGGCGGAACCGGCGGACACCGCCGAGGGGGACGCTGCGGCGGAGGACGAGTCCCCGGTGGATCCCAACGCCCCGCAGAACGCCTATCTCTCCTATGACGCCGTCAGCGCCAGCTACGTCATCGTGCCGGAGCAGAACGGCAAGAGCGTGGACTGGGCCAGTGTGACCGATCAGGTCAAGACCGCCGTGCAGGAGATGCAGGCGGAGCTTGACCTGAAGCTGGAGGATCTGACCGAGAAGCCCGCCGTGCTGTCCACGGATGAAAAGCTCCGGAGCGCGCTGGCCGAGGCCAACAGCTATCTGGATCTTCAGCTGACCTACACCTTTACCCCCGACGGCGGCTCCACCGAGTCCGAGACGCTGGATCGGGCCACTCTGGGCAGCCTTTATTATCTGGATGAGGACGATATGTCCGTGCAGGTGGACGAGGAGATCCTGGGCAATCTGGTGAACGAGCTGGCCGAAAAGCACGTCGGCACCACCGGCAAAACCTCCAAGTTCAAGACCACCGGCGGCAGCTACATCAACATCAACGTGGCCAGAGAGGGCCAGAGCGTGGACGCCACCGCCCTCTACAACGATATGCTGGAGTGCCTCAAATCCAAGACCGGCGGCACCCGGACGGCCCCCTACACCGCCGCCAGCGACTCCGGCGACAGCTACTGGGGCGGCAATTATGTGGAGATCGACCAGACCAGCCAGCACCTGTGGCTCTATAAGAACGGCGCCTGCATTCTGGACTGCGGCGTGGTCAGCGGCAATGTGGCCAACAACACCCGCACTCCCAACGGCTGCTTCACCATTTTTGCCATGAACAAGGACCGCTACCTTCAGGGCAGCAATGTGAACGGCACCCGCTATAAGACGTGGGTCAGCTACTTCATGCCCTTCTCCGGCGGCTGCGGCATCCATGACGCCACCTGGCGCAGCAGCTTCGGCGGCGACCAGTACCTCTACAACGGCAGCCACGGCTGCGTGGGCGTCTCCCTGAGCAATGCCAGGAAGATCTATGAGAACGTGAACGTGGGCTTCCATGTGGTGGTCTACGGCGGCGCAAGCCCCGACAATATCCCCGCCCGCGCCCAGAGCGTCAGCGCCTCCATCGGCAGCGCCGAGCTGACCGTGGGCAACCAGACCACCGTGAGCGTCAGCTCCAAGACCACGCCGAGCTTCTCCTCCAGCGACACGGCGGTGGTCACCGTGGACGCCAACGGCAATGTGACCGCCGTCGGCCCCGGCACCGCCACTATCACGGTCAGCTGCCCTGCCGGCAGCACCTGGGCGGAGGGCTCCGCCAGCGTGAGCGTCACCGTCAACGCCCCTGCCCATGTCCACGACTGGGTGGAGCAGACCACGATCGTGCACCACGATGCCGTGACCCACACCGAGACCGTGGTGGATAAGCCCGCCTGGGAGGAGACCATCACCAAGTACGGCTGCTCCGTCTGCGGCGCGGAGTTCGGCACTCAGGCGGAGTGCGAGGCGCACATTGCCTCCGGTTCGGCCTGCGCAGGCGCAGAGGTCAAGACCGCTTCCGTCACCGTCACGCACCCCGCCGAGACCCACGAGGAGACCGTGGTGGATCAGCCCGCCTGGGACGAGACCGTCGTCACCGGCTACGTCTGCTCCGGCTGCGGCGCCACCAGAAAACCGTAAACCCGAATATGATTTGCCTGAACCCACCCCCGGCTATGCCGGGGGTGGGTTTTGTCTTTTGGGGACATTCAGGTTTGCGATGTGTGCAAAGACAAATTGGGGGGGTGGCAAAGAAAGGCAAAGTTATCTGTTATGATGTAGGGCGGGTGCTTGCCCCCGC
>USIZ01000248.1 GCA_900554855.1 uncultured Eubacteriales bacterium
GCATCGAGGGTATGATGGACATGGTGGTGGAGGGCTTTGAGCGTCAGCTGGATAAACTCTTTGCCGGTGATATGATGGATATTGCCGCCGATATCACCGTGATGGAACAGATGATGCAAGGCGATGGTCTGGCTGACAACGAAGACCAGATGATGGGCGGGCACTAAGCCGCCCCGAAAGCGGCCTTCTGGCCGCCGCCGCGTCAGCGGCGTGCAAGCGTTTCGTGATCTGCGTATGGTCTGAAATCGAGATTAACAGGAAAGGGTGGAGCGTGTGCGGCACCTCTTTATTATCAATCCCGCTGCGGGAAAGCATATGGACACGGTGGGAATACAGAAGGAGATCAAAACGGCCATGGCCGACCGAAATGAACCATGGGAGGTTATGCTGACCAAGGGCTCTGGAGATGCCGAGACCCTTTCCCGTGCATGGGCGGAGCAGAGCAGTGATCCTCTGCGCATCTACGCCATGGGCGGTGACGGCACACTCAACGAGGTGGTCAACGGCGTGGTCGGATGCGATCATGTGTCGGTGGGCTGCTGTCCTCTGGGTTCCGGCAATGATTTCGTCAAGACCTTTGGCCGGGAGAACTGGCGCTTTCGGGACCTGCGCTCTTTGGTGGAGGCCAAACCCCATACAATGGATCTGATCGAGTGCAATGGCCGCTATGCGATCAATGTCTGTTCCGTGGGCTTTGACGCCCGGATCGGACTGGGTATGGCGGACTACAAGCGTCTGCCGTTGGTGACAGGCAAGGGGGCGTATCTGGTCTCTCTGGTTGTGACCACCATCCAGGGGGTACATCGCCCCTATGAGCTGGAACTGGATGGAGAAAAGCTGTCCGGGGAGTATACTCTGCTCTGCGCCTGCAACGGCCAGTGGTACGGCGGCAGCTTTCGCCCTGTGCCGGAGGCTCAGCCTGACGATGGAATGCTGGACTTTGTGCTGGTCAAAGGCGTCAGCCGCCTCACCGTCGCCAGTCTGGTGGGCAAGTTCGCCACCGGACAGGGCAAGAACTACCCGGAACTCATTCAGATCCGCCGGGGGCGTGAGCTGAAGGTGAAGTGTGACCGCATGAGCATGGTCAACATCGATGGGGAGCGTCTGGATACGGATTCGCTCTCCTTTGCGCTGTCTGCTAAAAAACTGCCCTTCCTTCTGCCTGAAGGCGTGGTGCCGGTCGGTTCAAACAAGTGAAAACAGGAGTATTTTTGCAAAATAAAGAGAAAAAAGAAGAAAACAGCCTTCTGTATAAAAACAGAAGGCTGTTTTAACAAAAAATTCATAAAACAGGACTTGCCAACTGGCTGGTGTTGTTTTATTATATAGTCATGGTTGGCACTCGAAAGAAATGAGTGCTAAACCGACTGGATTCGTTTATAACAAACATCTATATAAGGAGGAACCAACTATGAAACTCAAACCCCTGTCTGACCGCGTTGTCATTAAGCAGGTTGAGGCCGAAGAGACCACCAAGGGCGGCATTATTCTGACCGGCGCTGCCAAGGAGAAGCCCGAGATGTACACCGTCGTGGCAGTCGGCCCCGGCGGCATGGTCAATGGCGAGAAGGTGGAGATGACCGTGAAGGTCGGCGACACCGTCATCACCGGCAAGTATTCCGGCACTCAGGTCAAGGTGGACGGCGAAGAGCTGACCATCGTCCGTCAGGATGATATCCTGGCCGTTGTGGACTAACGTTTTAAGGAGGAAATTCCGTTATGGCTAAAATGATTTCTTACGGCGAGGAAGCTCGCCGTGCGCTGGTCAAGGGTGTTGACCAGCTGGCTGATACCGTTAAGATCACCATGGGCCCCAAGGGCCGCAATGTGGTGCTGGGCAAGAAGTTCGGCAGCCCCCTCATCACCAACGACGGTGTGACCATCGCCAAGGAGATCGAGCTGGAGGATCCCTTTGAGGATATGGGCGCTCAGCTGGTGAAGGAGGTCTCTACCAAGACCAACGATGTCGCCGGTGACGGCACCACCACTGCGACTCTGCTGGCTCAGGCCATCATCCATGAGGGCATGAAGAACCTGGCCGCCGGCGCCAACCCCATGGTCATGAAGAAGGGCATCGCCAAGGCCACCGCCACCGCGATCGAGGCCATCAAGGGCAACAGCAAGCCTGTCAACGGCACTGCTGACATCGCCCGCGTCGGCGCCATCTCCTCCGGCGATGACACCATTGGCCAGCTGATCGCTGAGGCCATGGAGAAGGTCTCCTCCGACGGCGTTATCACCGTTGAGGAGTCCAAGACTGCCGAGACCTATTCCGAGGTCGTCGAGGGCATGCAGTTTGACCGCGGCTATGTGACCCCCTATATGGTCACCGATACCGAGAAGATGGAGGCCGTTCTGGACGATCCTCTGATCCTGATCCATGACAAGAAGATTTCCAACATTCAGGATCTGCTGCCCCTGCTGGAGCAGGTCGTCAAGATGGGCAAGCCCCTGCTGGTCATCGCTGAGGACGTCGAGGGTGAGGCTCTGTCCACTCTGATCGTCAACAAGCTGCGCGGCACCCTGAACGTGGTCTGCGTCAAGGCTCCCGGCTTCGGCGACCGCCGCAAGGAGATGCTGGAGGACATTGCTGTCCTGACCAGCGGCACCGTGGTCTCCTCCGATATGGGCTACGAGCTGCGTGACGCCACCGTTGCCATGCTGGGCACTGCCCGTCAGGTCAAGGTGACCAAGGAGAACACCATCATCGTGGACGGCTCCGGCGAGAGCAAGGCCATTAAGGACCGCGTCGCCCAGATCCGCAGCCAGATCGAAGTCACCACTTCCGATTATGACCGCGAGAAGATCCAGGAGCGTCTGGCCAAGCTG
>USIZ01000249.1 GCA_900554855.1 uncultured Eubacteriales bacterium
GCGCCTACCACAACAGGGACAACGCCCTCATCATCATCACCCACAACGCCAAGATTCTGGAGGGGCTGACCGTGGACTATGTCCATGTGCTGGACGACAGGAAGATCGTCCGCACCGGCGACGGCCGTCTGGTGGGCGAGATCATCGAGGAGGGCTTCCGGGCGCTGAAAGAGGAGGCCGGGAAATGAGAGCCTTCGACACCGAAAAGACCGAGGTGGCCGAGGTCGACCGCAGCATCTACGATGTGAAGGACGCCCCCAACGCCGCCTATGAGGTCTCCTCCGGCCTGACGCCGGAGATCGTAGAGCGCATCTCCGAGGAGAAGCACGACCCGGAGTGGATGCGCATATTCCGCCTGAAATCCCTCCAGACCTATAACCAGACCCCCATTCCCAACTGGGGTCCCTCTCTGGACGGCCTGAATATGGACAACATCGTCACCTATGTACGCCCCAACACCGAGATGCGGGGCAAGTGGAGCGAGGTGCCCGACGACATCAAGAACACCTTTGAGCGACTGGGTATTCCCCAGGCCGAGCGGGCCGCGCTGGCCGGTGTGGGCGCGCAGTACGACTCCGAGGTGGTCTATCATAACGTGAAGGCCGAGGTGGCCGCCCAGGGCGTGGTGTACACCGATATGGAGAGCGCCCTGACCGGCCCCTATGCCGAGCTGGTGCGCAAGCACTTCATGAAGCTGGTGCCCCCCACCGACCACAAGTTCGCCGCCCTGCACGGCGCGGTGTGGAGCGGCGGCTCCTTCGTCTATGTCCCCGAGGGGGTCAGCGTGGAGATTCCGCTCCAGTCCTACTTCCGGCTGAACGCCCCCGGCGCGGGCCAGTTTGAGCACACCCTCATCATTGTGGAAAAGGGCGCTTACCTCCACTTCATTGAGGGCTGCTCCGCCCCCAAATATAATGTGGCCAACCTCCACGCCGGATGCGTGGAGATCTATGTGGGCGAAAACGCCCGGGTGCGCTACTCCACCATTGAGAACTGGTCCAAAAATATGTACAACCTGAACACCAAGCGGGCCAGGGTGGAAAAGGGAGGCACCATCGAGTGGGTGTCCGGCTCCTTCGGCTCCCACACCTCCTGCCTCTACCCCATGAGCATTCTCTCCGGCGAGGGGGCGCGCATGGAGTTCACCGGCATCACCTTCGCCGGTGCGGGTCAGGATCTGGACACCGGCGCCAAGGTCGTCCACGCCGCCCCCAACACCAGCTCCCATATTTCGACAAAATCCATCGCCCGGGACGGCGGCATCTCCAACTTCCGCTCCTCCGTCACGGTGCTGCCGGAGGCGAAGGGCAGCAAGTCCGCCGTCTCCTGCGAGTCCCTGATGCTGGACGACCGCTCCCGCTCCGATACCATCCCCGAGATGGACATCCGCTGCGACGCGGTGGACGTGGGTCACGAGGCCAAGATCGGCCGCATCAGCGAGGACGCCATCTTCTACCTGATGAGCCGCGGCCTGAGCGAGGAGGACGCCCGCGCCCTGATCGTCGGCGGCTTTGCCGAGCCCATCGCCAAGGAGCTGCCGCTGGAGTACGCCGTGGAAATGAACAACCTCATCCATCTGGAGATGAAGGGCAGCATCGGCTGAGAGGAGGAATCGGTACTATGAACAACGTTATGAACCGTCTGCCGGTTCCCACCTGGAACCGCTGCGGCGTCAATTCTGCCCCCGCGGGCGCGGCGCTCCCCGCCGTCCCGGCCGAGGGCTTTGGCCCGGCGCCTGCCGCCGAGTCCATTCTGCCCGCCGGGTTCGCCCGGCTGGACGCGGGCTTTGCGGCCTTTACGGAGAGCGGCATCGGCGCGGAGGCCGACGCATGGCTGGTTGAAAACGCCAACAGCGTATGTCATCTGGCGGTCAGCGAGGGCGTGGAGATCAGCGAACCCGCCGTGCTGAGCGCCGAACTGGATGCCGCCCATCCCAACGCCCTGACCTATGTCACGGTGGATGCGGCGAAGAACAGCCGCCTGACTCTGGTGCAGGTTGTCCGGGGCGGGGCCGAACACGGCGTCAGCGCCAACCTGACCCGCATCCGCGCCGCCGAGGGCGCGGTCGTCAAGCTGGTGCAGGTGCAGCTGCTGGACGGGAACGCCAGACGCTGGAACGCCGTGGCCATCGAGACGGGCACCGGCGCAAAGGTGGAGCAGGTGCGCATCGAGCTGGGCGCCGGCACCGCCGTCTGCGGCGCGAGAGCCGTGCTGGACAAGAACAGGGGCGAGTATGATCTGGACGCCGTTTACTTCGGCGCCGGTGACGACCTGCTGGACTTCAACGACGTCAGTGTCCACACCGGCCACGATACCCTGTGCGAGATGCACACCGCCGGTGTGCTGAGCGGCCGGGCGGACAAGATCCTGCGCGGCACCATCGACTTCCGCCGGGGTGCGGTCCACGGCGTGGGCCACGAGAGCGAGGACGTGCTGCTCTTCAGCCCCACGGTGCGCAACCGCACCGCCCCCCTGATCCTCTGCGGCGAGGAGCAGGTGGAGGGGCAGCACGCCGCCAGCGTGGGCCGTCTGGACGAGGACAAGCTCTACTACCTGCGCTCCCGGGGACTGACCGAGGCTCAGGCCCGCCGCCTGATGGTGGACGCCCGCTTTGCGCCCTCCATCGAGAAGATCCCCGTGGAATCCCTGCGCGACGAGGTGCGGCAGGACGTGGCAAGGAGGCTTGACCATGAATCTCTGGACTAAAGACTTTCCCATTCTCGCCGCCGATGAGAACGGCGAGCGGCTGGTCTATCTGGACAGCGCCGCCACCACCCAGCACCCCACTCAGGTGCT
>USIZ01000250.1 GCA_900554855.1 uncultured Eubacteriales bacterium
CCGCTCTGCGCCGGTGGAGACAAACTGGATCTCGTGACCCAGCTGCTGCTCCAAAAACGCGACATAGTCCTTTGCCTGCTGGGGCAGTTCATCCCAGCTCTTGCAGTCGGAAAGATCGCACTGCCAGCCAGGCAGCATAGTGACGATGGGCTCGGCCTGATCGAGGTCGGAGAGCGGGTCAAAATCCGTCCCCTGTACACCGTTCTGAGTATAGCCTACAATGACCGGGATCTCCCTCATGCCGCTGAGTACATCCAGCTTGGTCAGGGCAATTTTATCCGCCCCCTGACAGGCCAGTCCGTAGCGGCTGGCCACGGCGTCGAAGGGCCCGACCCGGCGGGGGCGGCCAGTGGCCGCGCCATACTCGCCGCCCGCCTTGCGTAGCTGCTCGTTCCACTTCTCCGGCATGGCGCGCTCGGCGGCGAAAGGCCCGGCGCCTACGCAGGTGGAATAGGCTTTCAGCACACCCACCACATGGTCAAGGCGGCAGTTCGGGATGCCCGCACCCAGCGGCGCATAGGCCGCCAGTGTGGAGGAACTGGAGGTGAAGGGGAAGATACCGTAGTCGATGTCCCGCATTGCACCCAGCTGTGCCTCCAGCACAATGTTTTTGCCACCGTCATAGGCCGCTTTCAGAAACGCGCCCACGTCGCAGATATAGGGAGTGAACCGCTTTGCCTGGCCTTGGCACCAGCTCAGCAGGGCGTCAAAGGACATGGGCTCCTGATGATAGCAGCCCGCCAATTCCAGGTTTTTGGATTCCAATATCATCTTGAGCCGCTCCTGTGTCCGTGCCTCGTCCAGATGGAGCAGGTCGCCGAGGCGGAGCGTCTTTTTGCGGTATTTGTCGCTGTAAGCGTAGGCGATGCCCCGGCGGGTGGAGCCGAAGGCGGTGCCTTTTTTGGCCAGCCGATCCTCTTCAAGACCGTCCTGTACCCGGTGCCAGGGCATGGAGATGGTGGCCTTGTCAGAGAGCTTCAGATTTCTCGGCGTAACGGCCACGCCCCGCTCCTGAATGGACTGCATTTCTGCGGCCAGATGGTCCAGATCGATGACCATGCCGGTGCCAAGCACGCACGTCACCTCCGGGTGCAGGATGCCGGAGGGCAGCAGGTTCAGGATGAACTTGCCCGCATCGGTCACAACGGTGTGGCCGGCGTTGTTGCCGCCCTGATAGCGGGCGACGATATCGGCGTTTTCTGCCAGCAGGTCGATGACGCGGCCCTTGCCCTCGTCTCCCCAATTGATGCCGGTGACTGCGGTCAACATTTCTTTTCGCCGTCCTTTTCGCTGTTTTCCTGATCTACCAGTGCCTGTACCCGGGTGGGCAGGCCGAACAGGCTGATAAAGCCGGTGGCATCGGCCTGCTTGTAGTCGCCGCCCGCGTCGAAGGTGGCGATGTCCTCGCGGTAGAGGGAATAGGGGGACCAGACACCGGCGTTGATGAGGTTGCCTTTGTAGAGCTTCAGACGCACCTTGCCGGTGACGTGCTCCTGTGTGGAGGTGACGAAGGCGGACAGCGCCTTGCGCAGGGGGCTGAACCACTGTCCGTCGTAGACCAGCTCACCGAACGTGACTGCCAGCTCGCGCTTCTTGTGGGCGGTGCGCTTGTCCAGCGTCAGGGTTTCCAGCACCTCGTGGGCTTTATAGAGGATGGTGCCGCCCGGGGTCTCGTATACGCCGCGGCTCTTCATGCCCACTAGGCGGTTCTCCACCACGTCGTACAGACCGACGCCGTTGCGGCCGCCGATCTCGTTCAGCTCGGCGATGATGGCGGCGGGCTTCTCCTTTTTGCCGTTGACGGCAACGGGAACGCCCTTCTCAAAGTCCAGTTCCACATACTCCGCCTTGTCCGGAGCGTCGATGGGGGAGAGGCCAAGCTCCAGAAAGCCCGGCTTTTCATACTGGGGCTCGTTGCCCGGATCCTCCAGGTCGAGCCCCTCATGGCTCAGATGCCACAGGTTCTTGTCTTTGGAGTAGTTCGTTTCCCGGCTGATCTTCAGCGGGATGTGATGGGCTTCGGCGTAGTCGATCTCCTCATCCCGGCTCTGGATGTCCCACTCACGCCAAGGAGTGATGATCTTCATGTCCGGTGCGAAGTGCATGATGGCCAGCTCAAAGCGCACCTGATCGTTGCCCTTGCCGGTGCTGCCATGGCATACGGCGTCCGCGCCCTCGGCCTTGGCGATCTCCACCACCCGCTTGGCCAGAATGGGCCGTGCGAAGCTGGTGCCCAGCAGGTAGCCCTCGTAGTCGGCGCCCGCCTGCATGGTGGGGATGACATAATCCTCCACAAACTCGTCGGTCAGATCTTCGACATACAGCTTGGATGCGCCGCTGGCCTTTGCCCGGGCCTCCAGATCGTCCAGTTCGTCCTTCTGACCGACGTTGCCGCACACGGCGACAACGTCACAATTATTGTAGTGCTCCTTTAGCCATGGAATGATGATGGATGTATCCAGTCCGCCGGAATAGGCGAGAACCACTTTTTTGATGTCAGACATAGCGTTCAGCCTCCAATTCGTGCTTGCTTTTTGAATGCAGGGCTATTATACTGACAAAAAGATGATATGTAAAAAGTATCTTTCACATATTTGAGATACAAAATCAACATGGAGGAATCCTGATGTATGTGACGTGGGACTACTATAAAGTTTTCTACTATGTGGCCAAATACCAGAACTTCACCAAGGCGGCCCGAGTGCTGGGCAGCAATCAGCCCAATGTGACCCACACCATGAACCGGCTGGAGGAGCAGCTGGGCTGCGTGCTGTTTATCCGC
>USIZ01000251.1 GCA_900554855.1 uncultured Eubacteriales bacterium
TCTTCCGATCTCGTGTTCTCTGCGCCCTTGCTGTAATACAGCGTGACGGTAGCACCCTGCTTGACCGTAGCGCCGGAGGATGGATCGGTACGGATAATATTGCCCTCCGTCACAGTGTCGCTGAACTCCTGTTCGCACTTGACGACCAGCTTCATATTCAGATTCTGAAGCTCTGTCATCACCTTGCGGTAGTCCTGATCGGTGTAATCACTCATTGTGAATTCAGTTTTTTCCTGCGTGCTGGCATCCGGGCCGCTGCTCAGTGTGACTGTGATCGTAGTGGACTCCGCCTTCACCGTGCGGGTGCTGTCAGGCGTCTGCTCCACAATGGTGCCCTCGGGCAGGTCGCTGGCCTTGGTGGTCTCGCTTTCCTTGACTGTAAAGTGGCCCTTGAGCGTCGCGTCATTGTCGATATAATCCTGTGCTTCCTGCACCGTTTTGCCGGTCAGGTCAGGCACCTGATACTCCTTGGCCGAGCTGCCGCTGAACAGGCTGCGAAGCAGTACAACGAGCACTACCGCCAGCACAACGACAACACCGGCGCCCACACCAATGATCACCTTGGTGCGTTTGCCGCTCCGTGCGCTGTCCTCATACTCATCGTCATCCTCGTCATATTCCGTTTCATCTTCATCAGGTTCCTCCCGCTCAAAACGGGCGGCCGGACGACGAGTCGGCGCGTGATAGACCGTGGCATCCTGGTCATTCTCGTCCGCAGGCACCACAAAGCTGCCGCCCTTCCGGATCACGGTAGGTTCATCCGCCGCGGGCTCCACGACGCCGGAGGCACTGTAGCCAAAATCGATGGAAGGGTTCTTGCGGAATGCCTCCAGATCCTCCAGCATGGCCTCCGCATTGGCATAGCGACGATCCGGCACGGAGGCCATCGCCTTCATCGTGATCTGTTCCATGCCGATCGGAATATCCGGGTTCAGCTCCCGGGGCGCCACGGGAATAGAATTGATATGCTGAATGGCCACAGAGACCGGATTGTCCCCCTCAAAGGGCAGGCGGCCGGTCAGCATCTCATAGAGCACAACGCCAGCGGAATAGATATCAGAACGGGCATCGATATGACTGCCTCTGGCCTGCTCCGGGGAGATGTAGTGTACAGAGCCGATGGCCTCTTGCGTCACAGTGGCCTGAGAAGTGGTTGAACGGGCGATGCCGAAATCCATCACCTTGACACTGCCGTCCCGCAGCACCATGACGTTCTGGGGCTTGATATCGCGGTGGATAATACCGCGGCTGTGAGCGTGTTTCAGCGCCTGCATGATCTGCGAGATAAAGTGCAGCGCTTCACGCCAATTCAGACAACCGCCGCGCTTCTTCATATACTGTTTCAGTGTAATGCCGTCAATGAGCTCCATGACGATGAACTCCCGGCCCTCCACCTGATTGACATCATAAATGGAGACAATATTCGGATGAGACAACATCGCGACAGACTGGGACTCATCATGGAAACGGCGGCGCAGATCCTGATCTGCCGCCAGCTCCCCTTTCAAAATTTTGACCGCAACATAACGGTTCAATCTATGATCGTATGCGCGGTACACCACAGCCATTCCGCCGGTGCCCAGCACATCCAGGATCTCATAACGCTCATCGAGCATTCTGCCGATATAAGGATCCATAGCAAACACTCCTCTCAATGGTTCTGTCCGTCGGCTTCGATTAACACAACGGTCACGTTATCCGGTGCCCCTCGCTGCAGGGCGATCTCCAGCAAACGCTGGCAGCAGCTGTTCGCCGCACCGCCGTGGAGCACTTCATACAGGATCTCCTGCTCCGTGACCACATTGCTGAGCCCGTCGCTGCAGAGCAGAATGCACTCATCCGGCTCCAGCTCCACTTCAAACAGATCGCCGGGCGTATGGCGGTCGGTGCCCAGAGCCCGGGTAATGATATTCTTATTGGGATGAGTGCGGGCCTCCTCCGGCGTGATCTTGCCCCGCGCCACCAGCTCCGCCACTAGGGAATGATCCCGGGTGATCTGCCGGATGCCGGACGCGCCGATCTGATAGCCCCGGCTGTCGCCCACATTGAGCACAAAGCCGTGCAGGTCGGACTGGAGATAGGCTGCCACTAATGTGGTACCCATACCCGCACAATTCGCATCCTCCAACGAGCGCTGGCGCACAGCGTCATTTGCCTCATCCAGCGCCTGGTTGAGCACCGCCGCCGGTTCCTCCATAGTGCTTTCCTGAATGGCGTTTACAAAGCGGTCTACCGCCATCTGACTGGCTACATTGCCGCTTTTGGCTCCGCCCATGCCGTCGCAGACGACGGCCAGAATGCCGTGGTCCAATTCACAGCTGGCATAGCAATCCTGATTCATGGTACGAACCAAGCCGCAGTCAGTAATCCCATATACGTTCAAAGAAACACCTTCCTTACGCATCCTCCAGATGGAGCGTTTTGCGGCGCAGCTGGCCGCAGGACGCGTCGATATCTCCGCCCAGCTTACGGCGGACCGTTACAGTAATGCCATAGCTCTCCAGCCGCTTCTGAAACGCGGAAACACGCTTACTGGGCTTCAGCTTGCTCTCCCGCACATCATTGAGCGGGATCAGATTCACATGACCGGGCGTTCCCTTCAAATGACGGGCCAACAGATCCGCCTGCGCATCACTGTCGTTCACCCCGTCGATCATGGCATATTCGTAGGAAATGCGTCGACCAGTTGTCTCGAAATAGCGCCGACAACAGTCAAACAGCCGCTCCACACCCACCGCCCGGTTAACAGGCATGATCTGTTAGCGGGTTGCATCG
>USIZ01000252.1 GCA_900554855.1 uncultured Eubacteriales bacterium
GAACCAGCCTAAAAAGAAGAAAAAATAATTTTGAAGATTGAGCCTGTTTTGACAGAATTAACCTTGACTTTTCGGCTAGAATATCGTATATTGCCCTTGTACCGAAAGGGAGTAGCTGGCACAGAATAGTATGTGTATCCTGCGGCGTCAGTACGGGCTTTCTGTTGAAAAGCCCCGCTGGGGATTGAAATGGCGAGACTTTTGTGACAATGCTAGGGGCATTGGCGCAAAAGTCTCGCCTTTTTATTTGTGACCAGACGGGAAAGGACGGACGGTTTATGAGCAAGGAAAAACCAATTTGGCAGAAAAACCGCGTGGAACTGTTTCGGGATTATTCCAGTTCCGAGGCGGGCTTAACAGATGAAGAAGCAAAAAAGCGGCTGGAGCAGTATGGCCCCAATGAGCTTCAGGAGGGCAAGCGCAAGAGCGTGCTCCGGATCTTTTTGGAACAGTTTGCGGACTTTACAGTTATTATCCTTATTATTGCCGCTATTATATCCGGTGTTACCGGCAGTCTGGAGAGCACCATTGTTATTGTGGTGGTCATCACCATGAACGCGATCCTGGGCACGGTGCAGACTGTCCGCGCCTCGGCGTCACTGGACAGTCTGCGGCAGATGTCCGCTCCAACAGCAAAAGTGCTCCGGGATGGACAGGTGCTCCAGATTCCGGGCCGAGAGGTCACCGTGGGTGACGTGATCCTTCTGGAGGCGGGCGATTCCGTCTGCGCAGATGGCCGCCTGCTGGAATGTGCCAGCCTGAAAACGGCAGAGAGTGCCCTTACCGGTGAGAGCCTGCCCGTAGACAAGGAGCTTGAACCGATCAGCGGCGATGTGCCGCTGGGGGACCGGAAGAACATGGTGTTCTCCGGCTGCTTTGTGACCTATGGCCGCGGCTCCTTCCTTGTCACTGCCACCGGCATGGACACGGAGATGGGTAAGATCGCCGCCCTCCTCAAAAGCACCGAGGAGAAGGAGACTCCGCTTCAGGTCAGCTTGAACCAGTTCGGTAAAAAGCTGTCTATCGGTATTTTGATCCTCTGCGGCTTGATTTTCGCTGTCTCTCTGCTCCGTGCCACCGCGCTGACCGGCAGCGTCGTGCTGGATGCCATGCTGTTTGCCATTGCGCTGGCTGTGGCCGCCATTCCCGAGGCGCTCAGTTCCATCGTGACCATCGTGCTGTCCTTCGGCACCCAGAAGATGGCCAAAGAAAATGCGATTATCCGCAAACTGCAAGCGGTTGAGGGCTTGGGCAGCGTGAGCGTGATCTGTTCCGATAAGACTGGAACGTTGACCCAGAATCGAATGACCGTCAAAAAATTCTACACCTTTGGCCGCGTGATCCGTGCCGATGAGGCGGATTTCACCGATCCCACCCAGGAACCCCTCCTGCGTACCGCTCTGCTGTGCAGTGATGCGGTCGTCAATGAGAGCGGCGATGTGGGTGACCCGACGGAGACCGCACTGGTGCATCTTGGCTTGGATCATGGCATCGACGCCGAGACCGTCCGCCAGCATTATCCCCGCTTGACTGAGATCCCCTTTGACTCAGACCGCAAGCTCATGAGCACCGTGCACGAGTTCGCCGGCGGCCTGACGCTGGTGACCAAGGGCGCTGTGGATGTGCTGATGGAGCGCACCAGGGTGACTGCGGCGGAGCGGGCCGAGATCGAGCGAGTCAACGAACAGTTCTCCGAGGAGGGGCTGCGTGTGCTGGCCTTTGCCTGCCGCAGAGTGGATGCGCCTGCTGTCAGTCTGGAGGACGAGAACGATCTGAGCTTTCTGGGCCTGATCGCCATGATGGATCCGCCCCGGGAGGAGTCCAAGGCCGCTGTGGCCGAGTGTATTGCCGCCGGCATCCGTCCTATTATGATCACCGGTGACCACAAGATCACCGCATCCGCCATTGCCCGGGAGATCGGAATTCTGACCGAAGGCACCGAGGCGGCGGAGGGAAGTGTCATCGACGATATGACAGACGAGGAACTGAAGGAGTTTGTGCCGAAGATCTCCGTTTACGCCCGGGTCTCCCCGGAGCATAAGATCCGCATTGTCCGGGCCTGGCAGGAGCGGGGCAATCTGGTGGCCATGACCGGCGACGGCGTCAACGACGCCCCGGCGCTGAAGCAGGCGGACATCGGCGTGGCTATGGGCATCACGGGTACCGAGGTAGCCAAGGACGCCGCTGGTATGGTGCTGGCCGATGATAATTTTGCCACCATCGTTAAGGCGGTAAAGAATGGACGAAATCTCTATGCCAATATCAAGCGCGCGATCCAGTTCCTGCTCTCCGGCAATGCCGCCGGCATCCTGATGGTGCTGTATGCTTCTCTGCTGGGGCTGCCCGTGCCTTTTGCGGCGGTGCATCTGCTGTTCATCAACCTGCTGACCGACAGTCTGCCCGCGATTGCTCTAGGCTTGGAGCCGCATAAGGATGAGGTGATGCGCGAAAAGCCCCGCCCCCGCAGCGAGGGTATTCTGACCCGCACCTTCCTGACGAATGTGGTGATCGAGGGCGCAGTCATTGCCGCCGCTACCATCGCAGCCTTTCACATCGGCCTTGCCAACGGGGGAGCGGCTTACGCCAGCACGATGGCTTTTGCCACGCTGTGCCTCAGCCGTCTGTTCCACGGATTCAACTGCCGCAGCAGCCATTCCATCATACGTCTGGGGCTGGGAAGCAACCTGTACAGCGTTATGGCGTTCCAGCTGGGCGTGGTTCTTCTGGCAGCGGTGCTCTTTGTGCCGG
>USIZ01000253.1 GCA_900554855.1 uncultured Eubacteriales bacterium
GAATCGTGCGCCGCATCGACGAGCTGGGCCGGGTGGTCATCCCCAAGGAGATCCGCCGCACTCAGCGCATCCGCCGGGGAGACCCGCTGGAGATCTTTACCACCGGGGACGGCGAGGTCATCTTTAAAAAGTATTCGCCCATCGGGGAGCTGCAGGGGGTGGCGATGCAGTACGCCGAGGTGCTGAGCAAGTGCTTTGCCCTGACGGCCTTTGTGGCCGACCGGGACCGGATGATGGCCGTGGCGGGTGCCGGGCGGCGGGACCTGGCCGACCGGAGCATCAGCCAGCCGCTGGAAAAGCTGATGGAGAGCCGCAAGCCCTACCTGCGGCAGGACGCGGAGCAGACGGTGCTCCCCTGCGAGGGCTCGCCCCGGGTGCTGCTGTGCGCGTTCCCCATCATCGCGGCGGGAGACGTGGCCGGGGCCGTGGGCCTGCTGACAGAGGACCGGAGCGCCAAACCGGACGCCTCCCAGCAGAAAGCCGTGGCCGTTGCGGCCGCTTTTCTGGCAAAACAGATGGAAGAATGAAAGTAAAAAAAGGGCCCGTGCTGGACACGGGCCCTTTTTTGCGTGCGTGGTTATTACGAATTTGTGAATCTTTCAAAACTTTTCTGGGAAGCTATTGACAGCGCCGGAAATTTGGCTATAATGGTCTTAGCACTCAGGAAGATGGAGTGCTAAAGAAACAAAAACAACGAATGGAGGCAGGCGCTATGACAATGGATGCACGCAAGCAGCGAGTCTTGCAGGCGATTGTAGCGCTGTATGGCCTCGAGGGCGAACCCGTTGGCAGCAGTGTGCTGGCAAACTACTTTGACATGGCAGTCTCCAGCGCCACGCTGCGCAATGAGATGGCCGCACTGACAAAGCTCGGGCTGCTGGAGCAGCCCCACACCAGTGCGGGCCGTGTCCCCAGTGCCAAGGGTTACCGTTATTATCTGGATCATCTGCTCACCGACGACCAGCCGCTGGACCGTGTGACCCGCGCCCGTGTGGACGCGGTGTTCGCCAGCCTGGACCATGAACCGGAAAAGCTGGCACAGGGCGCTGCCAAGGCGCTGGCCGCCATCAGCGGCTGTACCGCCGCTGTCAGCACCCCCTGCGCCGAAGACCTCTGCATCGCCCATTATGAGGTGGTGCAGGTGGGCCGGAGCGCCGCCGCCGTGCTGGCGGTCACCACAGCCGGTTACGTCCGCACCCGTGTGGCGAGGGTCCGCACCGGGCTTTCCCGGGAAAACGCCGCCGCGCTGGCCGCGCTGCTCAACCGCAACCTGACGTTCGTGGCACCCGTTGATCTGTCGTCCCGGCTCCTGAGCGAGCTGTGCGGCCAGATCAGCCCGGAGCTGGTGCCGGTGGTCAGCGCCGCCGCCGCCATCCTGCAGGACTCCACCACGCCTCATGTGTTCCTGGGTGGTGAGCAGCACCTGCTGGACTGGCCTCAGCTGGACGGCAAGGTGGGCACCATCCTGACACTGCTGAACGATGAGGAAGAGGCCGCAAGGCTGATTGCCCCGCTGGATGAGCAGAATGAGAGCATTCTGCTGGGCGAGGATATTGAGCCGCAGATCCCCGGCCTGTGCATCGTCAGCGACCGCTACCTGGTCGGCGGCGGGCTGTGGGGCTCGATCGCGTTGATCGGCCCGACCCGGATGCCGTTCCAGAAACTGATGCCGCTGCTCCACGCCTTTGCAGACCAGCTGGGCGAGGGAATGAGCGGCAAACGAAAAGACACCCCGCAGATGGCCGCACCCCGGCGGACTGTGATATATAAGGAGGATCTGGAATGAGCGAAGAGACCAAAAAGACGGCAGAAGCTCCCGAGCAGGAAGCAAAGGAGACCGAAGCCGCACCTCAGGAAGCGCCCGAGACCGCCGCAGCCCCCGAGAAGGAGGCCGAGGCAGAACCCGCAGACGCCAAGAAGAAAGATGGCTGGTTCAATAAGAAGGCACGCGAGATGGACGCCGTAAAGGCAAAGCTCGACGCAGCCGAGAAGAACGCCGCACAGGCCAAAGACCAGCTGCTCCGGATGGCAGCGGAGTACGAGAACTACCGCAAGCGCTCCACCCGCGAGGCTGACCAGAAGTTCAACGATGGCGTGTCCTTCGCCGTGAACCAGATCATCCCCATCCTGGACACGCTGGAAATGGCAGCCAACGCCCCCACCACCGATGAGAACTACAAAAAGGGCGTGACCATGACGCTGGACAAGGCCGCCAAGGCGCTGGATGCCCTCCATGTGGAGGAGATCGAGGCGCTGGGCAAGCCTTTTGACCCCAACTTCATGAACGCCGTCCAGCAGATCCCCGCCCCGGACGGGCAGGAGAGCGGCACCGTCATCACGGTGTACCAGAAAGGCTACAAGCTGGGCGACAAGATCGTCCGCCACGCGACCGTCGTGGTGGCCGAGTAAATCCGCAAAGACCCGCAGGGGTTTTGAAGATAGACATCCGCTTCACATCTAAGCATGAGATAAACAAGTTCTTTTGAGAGGAGACTTCATTTATGAGCAAAATCATTGGTATTGACCTTGGTACTACGAATAGCTGCGTGGCTGTCATGGAGGGCGGCGAACCCGTCGTCATCGCAAACTCCGAGGGCGCCCGCACCACCCCGTCTGTTGTTGGCTTCACCAAGACCGGTGACCGTCTGGTCGGTCAGGTCGCAAAGCGTCAGGCCATCACCAACCCCGAGAACACCGTTTCTTCCATCAAGCGTCAGATGGGCACCGACCACAAGGTGACCCTGA
>USIZ01000254.1 GCA_900554855.1 uncultured Eubacteriales bacterium
GCCTGCCTATATCACCATCATCGCCGCCTTTGTGACGGTGCTGATGATGGCGGTAAAGGCCTTTCTGCCGGAGCTCAATACCTCGCTGGGGGTCTATCTGCCGCTCATCGTGGTGAACTGCATCATTCTGGGGCGGGCAGAGATGTTTGCCTCCAAGCACGGTGTGGTGGACTCTGCACTGGACGGCCTGGGCATGGGGCTGGGCTTCACGCTGACGCTGGTGCTTATGGGCACGATCCGAGAGGTGCTGGGCAGCGGAAGCATTTTCGGCCTTGCGCTGCACCTGCCCGTTGAGCCGATGATCCTGTTCATCACCCCCGCCGGAGGCTTCTTTGTCTTTGGCATACTTATGGCGGCGGTGGTTCTTATTGAGGAAAAGACAGGCCAGCACCGGGAGCGCAAAGCCGGATGCGCGGGCTGCCCCTCGGCGGAGGTCTGCGGCGGAGAGGAGTGTGATGGATAATGGCGGCCACTCTGGGCGCGATCTTTTTCAGCATGATATTGACCAACAACTATGTGCTGGTCAAGTTTCTGGGTATCTGCCCCTTCCTGGGCGTCAGTAAGCGGCTGGACTCGGCGGTGGGAATGTCCCTTGCCGTCACGGTAGTCATGGCCATCGCGACGGCTGTGACCTGGCCGCTGGAGCAGCTGCTGGAGCGGTTCGGACTGGAATACCTTCAGACCATCGCCTTCATTCTGGTCATTGCCACGCTCGTCCAGCTGCTGGAACTGTTTTTGCAGAAGTTTATTCCGCCCCTCTATGTGTCGCTGGGAGTCTACCTGCCCCTCATCACCACCAACTGCGCGGTGCTGGGCGTGACCATCCTGAACATTGACGAGGGCTATACTTACCTGGAATCCATCGTCTGCGCTGTGGGCGCGGGGCTGGGCTTTTTGCTGGCGATGGTGCTGTTCTCCGGTGTGCGCCGCCGGGTGGAGGAGGCAAAGCCCCCGAAGTGCTTTGAGGGCCTGCCCATTACGCTGGTCAGCGCCGCCATTGTGGCATTGAGCTTCACCGGTTTCGGCGGGCTGGTGGAAAACATCTTCGGAGGATAAGGAGGGAATGCGATGAACCCCATTCTGACTGCGGTGTGCGTCGTCGGTGCCATCGGCCTGCTGGGCGGCGCCCTGCTGGTCATCGGTTCCAAGGTGTTCGCCGTGACCAAGGACGAGCGGGCGGAGGAAGTCGAATTGGCGCTGCCCGGCGCCAACTGCGGTGCCTGCGGCTATGCGGGCTGTTCGGCATACGCCAAGGCGGTGGCCGAGGGCGCGCCGGTGAACCAGTGCCTCGCCGGCGGTGCGGCGGTGGCGGAGAAGATCGCCACCATCATGGGCGTGGAGGCCGGTGCGGCCACCGAGTATAAGGCCATGATCGCCTGTCAGGGCGACACCGCCCACACGAAAAAACGCTACGAATACCACGGCATTCCGTCCTGCGCTGCCTGCAATGTGCTCTATAACGGCGACTCCTCCTGCCCCTTCGGCTGTCTTGGCTTCGGCGACTGTGCCCGGGCCTGCAAGTTTGGTGCGATCCAGGTTGTGGACGGCGTGGCGCGGGTGGACGAGCAGAAATGCACCGGCTGCGGTGCCTGCGAGAGTGTGTGTCCCAAGCGCATCATCTTCCTCTATGCCTACCGGGAGCGTCCCAAGCCCATCGTCATGTGCTCCAACCACAAAAAGGGCGTGGATACGCGGCGGGACTGCACGGCGGGCTGTCTGGGTTGTGGCAAGTGCGTGCACAACTGCCCGGTGCAGGCCATCTATATTCGGGACAACGTAGCCCGGGTGGATTACACCAAATGCGTCGGCTGCGGCAAGTGTGCCAAGGACTGCCCGGTGGGCAGCATCCTCATTCCGAAGCCCTGGCCGGAAAAGGCAGAGTGACACAGCAAATTTAAGGGGCGCCCCGTAAATGGGGCGGCCTGCACGGCATGGGGAGGACGGAGCGGATGGAAAAGCAAAAAAGACGTTGGGCAGAGCTGCTCCTGGTGCTGCTTCTGCTGGCCGTCGGCGGCGTGATCAGCCTGCTGGTGCTGCTGTCCGGCCGTCCGGGCGGCGCGGTGCAGGTCAGGGTGGCGGGAGAAATAAGAGGTACCTACCGATTAGATACGGAGCAGATGATCCGGATCGAGGGGATCGGCGGCACAAACCTGCTGGTCATTGCGGATGGGAGCGCATCTGTCACGGAGGCGGATTGCCCGGACGCATTGTGCGTCGATATGGGCAGGATCAGCCGCGCCGGGCAGTCCATCGTCTGCCTACCCCATCAGGTGGTGGTGGAAGTGGTGGATGAGCCGAGTGAAAGCGGAGTTGACCTGATCGCCGGATAGGAGGGCGTATGGCAAGTACAAAAAATCGCAAGCTGGCGCTCTATGGCCTGCTGACTGCGCTGGCGCTGATCCTGAGCTATGTGGAGGGGCAGATCCCGGCCTTTTTTGCCGTGCCCGGCATGAAGCTGGGGCTGACGAACGTCGTGGTGCTGCTGGCCCTTTACTGTATGGGTGCCAAAAGTGCGTTGGCGGTCAATTTTGTGCGCATCGTTCTGGTGAGCATTCTCTTCGGCACTGGCGTGAGCTTCTGGTACAGCCTGGCCGGGGGCCTGTTGAGCGGAGCGGTGATAATCGCGCTGAAAAAGTGCGGCCGGTTTTCGGTTCTGGCCGTCAGCATCGCCGGCGGCATCGCCCACAACATTGGCCAGATCGCAGCGGCCATGGTTTTGCTCCAGACTGCCGCTCTGGGCTGGTA
>USIZ01000255.1 GCA_900554855.1 uncultured Eubacteriales bacterium
GCCCTTTTCTGCGAGGGGATGCCATTTGTTCCGCCCGCTGCGGTGGGCGGAATCCGCATGAGGACGAAGGGCTTTTTTGTGCGATTGCACAAGAAAAATAGGCGGATTGCAATAAAACTTTCGGATTGACATTTAAAGGGAATAGCTGTAAAATAGTTGCTATAAGTAAACGGTTGTTTATAGTCCACAATAAAGAAGGGGATCCTCTTGCGTTACAGCTATTTTCGAGCAAAACTCGGCGGCCGCTATTGCCGGGAGTGCCTGAATCAGCTCTACCGGCTTCAGCTGCAACGCGGCAGCTGCCGGTACTGCGTCTATCCTGCCGTCTGCAAAAACTGCGGCGAGGTGCGGAATATTGTAGCTGACTTATCCCCGATGGGGCGCTGGAAGCTCCTGTTTCACTAAATCTGGGCATCATTTCCTTGAGGGTCTGCTGTGCGCCTTGTGCAGCAGGCCCTCCTTTTTCTTGCCCTTTGCTGAAAAATGGAGTAAACTATATCCTGAAATAATATGTATATCGGGAGGAAACTCTATGGCAGACCAGAAAAAAGCGCCCGCGTATCAGGGCGGAGAGATCTTTTTGCTCAAGATGGGCGAGATCGTCCTAAAGGGGCTGAACCGCCGCAAGTTCGAGGATCGGCTGACCGCCAATATCAGCCGCCGCATCCACAAGTATGGCCGCTTCCGCATCTATGCCCGGCAGTCCACGGTGTATGTGGAGCCGCTGGAGGCCTCCTGCGATCTGGAGCGGGCCTGGGCGGCCATTCAGCCGGTGTTCGGCGTGGCGGGCCTGAGCCGTGCCAAGGCCTGCGAGAAGGACAAGGATGCCTTCTTTGAGACGGCGTCCACCTATCTCCATGACCAGCTCATGGCGGCCAAAACCTTCAAGGTGGAGTCCAAGCGGGCGGACAAGAGCTTCCCCATGACTTCCATCGAGCTGAGCCAGTATGTGGGCGGCATGATCCACGATGCCTATCCTCATCTGAAGGTGGATGTCCATGAACCGGAGTTCACCATCCATCTGGAGGTGCGGGATTTCAGCGGCTATGTCCATGGCAATCCGACTCCCGGCGCGGGCGGCCTGCCCGTGGGCGCCGGCGGACGGGGCGTGGCCCTGCTCTCCGGCGGCATCGACTCCCCGGTGGCGGCCTATATGATGGCCAAGCGGGGGCTGGCGCTGGACATGGTGCACTTTTTCAGCTATCCCTACACCTCCCTTGAGGCCAAGGAGAAGGTGCTGGAGCTGGCCAAAGAGATCACCCCGTATACCGGTCGGCTCACCGTTCACATCGTTCCCTTCACCGAGGTGCAGGAGGAACTGCGCCGCAACTGCCCGGAGCCGCTGTTTACGCTGGCCATGCGCCGGTTCATGATGCGCATTTCCGAGATGGTGGCCGAGCGCACCGGCGGGGGCTGCCTTGTCACCGGCGAGAGCCTGGGCCAGGTGGCCAGCCAGACCATGGAGGCCATGGCGGTCACCCAGAGCGTGTGCAGGCTGCCCATCTTCCGCCCGGTGGTGGGTATGGACAAGGAGGAGATCGTTCAGATCGCCCGGAAGATCGGCACGTTCCAGACTTCCATTCTGCCCTACGAGGATTGCTGCACGGTGTTCACGCCCCGCCATCCCAAGACCCATCCCACGGTGGAGGAGCTGCTGGAGGCGGAGCAGAATTACGACTTCGAGGGCCTGTGCCAAAAGGCGTTTGACGGCATCGAGCGGGTGCTGATCCCACTGGCCGAACCGGAGGAGTGAGGGTATGACGGCGGAATACCGCAGACTGCCGCTCAAGACCCTCTATAACTGCCGGGATCTGGGCGGCTACCCCACGCTGGACGGCAAGGTCACCCGCTTCGGCGTGTTCCTGCGCTCCGAGGCCCCCTGCGAGCTGGATCGGGAGGATCTGACCTTCTTGCTGGAATACGGTGTCACCGGCACTGCCGACCTGCGCAGCGAGGGCGAGCGGCTGGCCCGGCCCAACGAGCTGGCCGGCCATGTGAGTTACTACCCCATGAGCCTGTTCCACCGGGCGGCCGTCTATGGCGATGCCAGCCAGCAGATGGAGGATTTCGACTGGGGAAAGCAGTACCGCAGCATGGCGGAGGACAACCCGGCATTCTTCCGGGCGATGCTCCCGCTCTGCCTGAAGGAGCCGGGGGCGCTGCTCTACCACTGCACCACCGGTAAGGATCGCACCGGTCTGCTGAGCTGCGTTCTGCTGAGCATCGCGGGAGTATCCCGGGAGGACATTGCCGCCGACTACTGTATCAGCCAGCTCTACCTCGGGCCGGTCTATGAGCGCATGAAAAACGGCACCATGAAGCTGGGACTCCAGAAAGACGGCAAACCCACGCGGGTGCCCGACGGCGGGAGCGCGCGCTTTTTTGCCACCCCGGCCAAGGCCATGCTGGATCTGATCAATGGGCTGGATCGGGACTACGGCGGCGTGGTGGGATTCCTCCGCTCCTGCGGTGTGGAGGAGGAGACCATCCTCGGCCTGCGCCGGAAGCTGACAGAGTAAAAGAGAGCCGCACCTGTAGGTGCGGCTCTCTTACGTTTCACAGAATTCCACCGTCCGTCGAGGACGGCGTAATGTTTCACAGAATTCCACCGCCCGCAGGCGGTGGAATAAAGTGCAATATCGCAACCCGGCGGAATTCACTTCTGCCGGGTTGCACTTCTCAGCCCGCAAGTGTGCGAGTGCAGCGAGTGCGCGCAGTGGGCTGCATCTCCTCGGTTGAAAGA
>USIZ01000256.1 GCA_900554855.1 uncultured Eubacteriales bacterium
AGCGGTTTTGATTTCAAGAACGCCTTGTCTGCCAGTTCGCGTATCGGTAAGTTCTCCGTCCAGAGTAGCAAATATATACGGATGGTCCTTATCGGCATACATCCGATATTCATGATATTTTACGTCATATTCAGGGTGGTCAAGAATGAAAAGGCGTCTTACCGCGGCTTCCGCTTCCTTGCCGTAGTCTGCCTGATCTATGCCACTGTATTCTGGGGCCTGCTTCAGCTGTTCATGCCTCGGATCATCGGCCTGTTCAACAGTGACGCGGCGCTGCTGGAGACGGCGGTGCCCATGCTGCGCATCTACTTCCTGCTCACCTTCCTCTTTGCCCTTCAAAACGCCAGCCAGAGCACCTTTGTGGCGCTGGGGGAGGCGAAGAAGGCCACGTTTTTTGCCCTGTTCCGCAAGGTGCTGCTGCTGATCCCGCTCATCATCGTCCTGCCCCGGCTGGGCTTCGGCGTCACCGGCATCTTTGCGGCGGAGCCCATTGCGGACACCCTTTCCGCTGTCATCTGCTTTATGACCTTCCTGCTCACCTCCTACCGTGAGCTGAAACAAAAAGAACTGGCTCAGCAGAGCCTTCAGAGAGAATGAGGTTGATTCTATGAAGATTACGCATTCCGGCATGATCACCCTGTGCGGGCGGCCCAATGTGGGCAAGTCCACCCTGCTCAATGCCTTTGTGGGCGAGAAGATCGCCATTGTTTCCAATAAGCCCCAGACCACCCGCAACCGCATCACCGGCATCGTCACCCGGGGCGAGAACCAGTATGTGTTTCTGGACACGCCGGGTCTGCACAAGGCCCGCAATCGGCTGGGCGAGTATATGGTGGGCGTGGTGCGCGCCAGCGTGGCCGATGTGGACGCTGTGCTGCTGGTGGTCGACCCGGTGGCCAATGTGGGCGAGCCAGAGATGCAGCTCATCGAGCGCATCAAGGCGCTGAAGCTGCCCGCCGTGCTGGTCATCAACAAGGTGGACACGCTGGAGAACAAGGAGAAGCTGCTGGAGGTCATCGCGGCTTACAGCGCTGTCCACGACTTTGAATCCATCATGCCCATCTCCGCCAAGGCGAAGGATGGGGTGGAGGAGCTGCTGGAGGAGCTGAAGCGCTTCCTGCCGGAAGGCCCCCAGCTCTTTCCGGAGGACATGACCACCGACCAGCCGGAGCGGCAGGTCATGGCCGAGATCCTGCGGGAGAAGCTGCTCTACTGCCTGGACAAGGAGATCCCCCACGGCACCGCTGTGGAGATCACTCGCTTCTCTGAGCGCGACAGCGAGATCATCGACGTGGAGGCCACCATTTTCTGCGAGAAGGCCAGCCACAAGGGCATCATCATCGGCAAAGGCGGCGCCATGCTGAAGAAGATCTCCACCATGGCCCGGAAGGACATGGAGCACTTCATGGGCACCAAGGTGTTCTTGCAGACCTGGGTCAAGGTCAAGGAAAACTGGCGCGACAGTCTGGCCGGCGTCCACAACATGGGCTACAATGACGAGGACTGAGCCGGCTCGTACCGTGATTTTTAAGATAGGAAGTACCAAGCAATGCACCTGAACACCACCGGTATTGTGCTGCGGGAAGTGAATTATAAGGAGTCTGACAAGATCCTGACACTGCTGACCCGGGATGAGGGAAAGCTTACGGTGTCCGCCCGGGGCTGCCGACGGAAAAACAGCCCTATCGCAGCGGTGAGCCAGCAGCTGTGCTGCTCTGACTTCACGCTCTATGAGTACCGGGGCCGCTGGAGCATCCGTGAGGGGGAGCTCAGACAGGAGTTTCGTCATGTGCGAAGCGATCTGGACAAGCTGAGTCTGGGCGCATGGTTTGCGGAGCTGAGCGAAGCGCTGACGGTGGAGGATGTGCCTGCGCCGGAGGTGCTCAGCCTGCTGCTGAACTCCCTCTACGCCATGGATGCGCTGGGCAAGTCCCCGAAGCTCTGCAAGCCGGTGTTTGAACTGAAAATGATGGCGCTGTCCGGCTTTGAGCCGGATCTGACCTGCTGCGCCGTCTGCGGCGGAGAGCCGGAGGAGCCCCGGCTGCACCTCAAACAGGGGGCGCTCCACTGCCCCGGCTGCCGTGCGGCGCTGGGAGAGGGCATCTCTATGCCGCTGGATGCGGCCTGTCTGGCCGCCATGCGCCATGTGCTCTATGGTGACCCCAAGCGGCTGTTTTCCTTCCGGCTGGCGGAGGAGAGCCTGAATAGAATGAGCGCCGCCTGCGAAGCCTATGTGCTCACCCAGCTGGAGCGGGGGTTCCGTACGCTGGACTTCTATAAGCAGATGCAGGAGATGGCGGTATGAGCATTGTGCGCTATCTGGCCGGTATGGCCGCCGTCATGCTGATTCTCCTGCCGCTCTGGGCACTGGCGCGGCGGTCCTTTCTGCACCTGCGGGGCAGGAGGGCTGTGGCAGACTGGCGGCATGAGGTGCTGCTGGCGATGTTTGTACTCTACTTGGCGGCGCTGGCCAGCCAGACCATTCTGCCCCGGATCGGCTGGGCGGACGGAATGCTGACCATTCAGCGCTGGAACGGCGGCCCGCCCAATTATAAGCCCTTCTATATGATCCGACTGATGCTGTTTCGGGCGAAGGATCCGGTGTACCGGGCCGTGAATCTGCTGGGTAATGTGGCTATTTTCCTGCCGCTCGGGGTTCTGCCGCCGCTGCTCTGGCCGCGCTGGAGAAAGGGATGCGCCATTTTGCTGGGTATGGGGGTCAGCATATTTATTGAGCTGGTGC
>USIZ01000257.1 GCA_900554855.1 uncultured Eubacteriales bacterium
CGGAGACCCCGGAGGACTATTTTGCCACGCTGGTCTGGTGATCCGATCAATTCAATTTAAAACGGCTCCGATAACGCTTGCGCGGTATCGGAGCCGTTTTTGTTATGAAAAGCTCAGCTTACGCTGTACCCGAGTGCGGTACACTGCCGGGTGACGGTGGTGCACAGCTCGTTATAGTAGCGCAGATAGTCCTTCTTTTTCTGCCGATCCTGCTGCTGAAGACGTTGAAATTCTTGCCAGCGGGTGCAGTTCTTGTGGCAGCCCTCTTTGTGAAGTGGGCATTCACTCTGACATGGAAGCATACTGACATCGCTCCTTTTCACGCTTGAAGTCTGCTTTTATGATACCAGAGGAAGTGCTTCGCTTTCTACCAAAGCCGGGTTAAATCAGTATAAAATATCCGCAGTGTTGAATGGAGAAGGGGACCTTCTGAAAGAAAGTCCCCTTCTTATCTAATCGGTTTCATCGTTTTCCAGCTTATTTCCGCTTCCGCCCAAACCCAGATCGTTGCCCAGAAAACTGCCCAGCTGGATCGAACCCTTGCCGTATTTTCCTCGGATGGAGCTCAGCGTGTCCTCCAGCCGCCCTTGCTTTTCCCGCGCCGGTGCGGCGGCGTCCGGGAACAGGGTGAGCTGTTCCGCGTCCTGTTCGATGGGGATGAGCTGCTCTGCCGTCAGAGCCAGCAGGCGCACCGGCTTGCTGAAGTCCCAGCAGTGCTCTGCCAGTGCCATGGCGGTAGCCGTCAGCTCCCTGGAAAGGCTGACGCTCCGCTCCAGCGTAACCTGACGGGAGATGGTGTGAAAAGCCGGGTCGCGGATCTGGATCTGTACGGTGCGGCAGTGAACGCCGTGACGGCGCATCCGTTCGGAGACGGATTCGGCCAGCGCGGTGAAGCCCAGCTGGATATCCCGTTTTCCGAGCAGATCCCGCCGAAAGGTGATGCTGTTGCCAATGCTCTTGGATTCCCGGTGCTCGTGGTAGGGCCGCACCGGTTCATGCTCGTCCCCATTGGCACAGTGCCATGCGGACTCGCCCCGGATGCCGAATTTCTGGCGCAAAAAGGATTCATCGCTCCGGGCCAGGTCGCCGATGGTGCGAATGCCCAGCTCCCGGAGCTGCCGCTCAAACCGGCCGCCCACATAGAGCATGGAGCCCACCGGCAGCGGCCAGACCAGCTCCTCCATCTGTGCGCGGGAAAAGACGGTGGTGGCGTCCGGCTTTTTGTAGTCGCTGCCCAGCTTGGCGAAGGTCTTGCAGAAGGAGACGCCTACGGAGACGGTGATGCCCGCTTCCTTGTGTACCTCGGCGCGGATCTGGTCGGCCACGGCCTTTGCGTCACCGCCGAACAGGTGAAGCGAGCCGGTCAGGTCGAGATAGCTTTCGTCAATGCTGGCCGGTTCCACCAGGTCGGTGTAGCGCAGGAAGATCTCGTTCATCTGATGGGAGATCTTGGCGTAGAGCTCACGGTGCGGAGCCACCAGCACCAGCCCCGGACATTTGCGCTGGGCCTGCCAGATGGGCTCCGCCGTCTGTATTTTGCAGGCCTTGGCCAGTTGGTTTTTGGCCAGAATAATGCCGTGACGGCTTTCCCGGTCACCGGCCACTGCCATGGGTACGCCTGCAAGTTCCGGGCGGAGCAGGCATTCGCAGGAGGCAAAAAAGTTGTTGCCGTCCACATGGAGAATGACCCGCTCCATCAGGGTTTTGCTTGACGCTGCTTCTGCCTGTAGTCCCGGCGCAGACGGGCAAAATGGCGCAGATAGAGGATGATGGCCAGCAGCATCATGACCGCGCTGACACAGACCAAGGTGTAGGCCAGCGGCCGGGGCATGTGGGGGAACACCACCAAAGCCAGCATAACGGCGTAGAATACCGCCGTGTCCAGTTTGCCGATCAGGATGGCACCGTCGTTCTGCCCCACCAGTCGGACGGTTTTCCAGCCCGCATAGGCCACGATAAATACACGGGCGAGAAAGAGCAGCAGCAGACCCACCACGCCGTGGTATTTCTCTACAAAGCAGAGGATCAGGGCAAATTTTGTCAGATAGTCCGCCACCGGGTCGAGCACCTTGCCCAGCTCGGACACCTGATCCAGCGCCCGGGCCAGCTTGCCGTCCAGAAAATCGCTGAGGGCGTTGAGTCCCAGCACCACAAAGGCGGGCCAGTTGTCCGCCACGGTCTTGCTGCTGTCGAACAGTACACAGAATAAAATGGCCAGCCCGATGCGCAGGAAAGAGAGCAGATTTGGGATGGTCAGGATCTGATCCCGGGAGAGTCTGTCGTTCATGATCGATCGTCCTTTGTTAAAAACGCGGAAAGCGTGTCGTTTCAGCTAATTGTAGGCGGCCAGATCAGAAAAGTCAAGGCCGCGTGTGTGCGATAGTTGAATCCAGACGGGGAAGAGGATATAATCAAATTGGGGTTTGTGAAAATAAAGACAGACTTCCACCTATGTCATTCTGAGGGAGCGTTAGCGACCGAAGAATCTTACAGCACCGACCTTCTACACGCAGAATGCTTCTTGTCGGAGACCGGTGCTGTAAGATCCTTCGCTTCGCTCAGGATGACAGTAAAATGAGGGCCTTTCAGCGTTGAACGTAGGGCGGGTGCTTGCCCCCGCCCTGCCATGCTGACAGATTTGTGAATGTTATCGTAAAAGGTATGCCGATGTGCACAAGTGAGTACTGATCACGCCTGCATCTTGCCTGCAAGCCGTCCTGTTGCAGTAACTGCGGCCGTCC
>USIZ01000258.1 GCA_900554855.1 uncultured Eubacteriales bacterium
GTGGGTGGACACCATTCCGCCCCTGCCGAAAAAACTGTTTGCGCCCAAACTGAAGGACTCGGACAAGGAGCTGGAGTATCTGGTTTATTCCAAGGCCCACGAGCTCTACGGCGAGGAACTGCCCCAGATCGTGCAGGATCGAATTGATCTGGAGCTGCCCGGCATCATTGAGCGTAAATACGATGTGATCTACATGTCTGCCCAGAAGCTGGTGCAGAACTCACTGGAGCACGGCTATCTGGTCGGCTCCCGTGGCAGTGTTGGCTCCTCTATCGTTGCCTTTTTCTCCGGCATTACGGAAGTCAACTCACTCGCCGCCCATTACCGCTGTCCGAAGTGCAAACACTCCGATTTTGAAGCGGGCAAAAACTACGGCTGCGGCGCGGATATGCCGGATGCCTGGTGTCCGGTTTGCGGCACAAAGTACATTAAGGATGGCTTCAATATCCCGTTTGAGACTTTCCTGGGGTTTGGCGGCAAGAAAATGCCGGATATCGATCTGAACTTCTCCGGCGAATATCAGGCCAAGGCCCACCGCTATACCTTTGAACTGTTCGGCGAGAGCCATGTGTTCCGTGCCGGAACGGTGGGCACCGTGGCGGAAAAGACCGCCTTTGGCTATGCGAAAAAGTATCTGGAGGAGCGGGGCATCCACGCTCCGACGGCGGAGATCAACCGGCTGGCCAAGGGCTGTGTGGGCATCAAGCGTACCACCGGTCAGCACCCCGGCGGTATGATCGTCATTCCCGGCGATATGGAGATTTACGATTTCTGCCCGGTCCAGCACCCGGCGGATGATCCCAACACCGATATCGTCACCACGCACTTTGAATACCACTCTATGGAGGACAACCTGCTGAAGTTGGATATGCTGGGCCATGATGACCCATCCATGATCCGCATGCTTCAGGATATCACCGGTGTGGATCCCCAGCAGATCCCATTGGATGACAAGGATACCCTGTCCATCTTTACTTCTTCCAAAGTGCTGGGCTTTGAAAATGACCCGCTCCTCGGCCCCACCGGTGCCGTGGCCATTCCGGAGTTCAACACAAAGTTTACCCGCGGGATGCTGATGGACACCCAGCCCACCCAGTTCAATACGCTGATCCGTCTGTCCGGTTTCTCACACGGCACCGACGTGTGGCTGGGCAATGCCCGGGATCTGATCGTCTCCGGTACCGCCACCGTTGATTCCACGGTTGGATGCCGCGATGACATCATGCTTTATCTGATGGATCAGGGCGTGGAGCCGCTGACGGCGTTCAATATCATGGAGGCCGTCCGTAAGGGTAAGGTCAAAAAGGGCGGCTTCCAGGATGGCTGGGTGGAGACCATGAAGGAGCACAATGTGCCCGACTGGTATATTGATTCTCTGGCCAAGATCGGCTACCTGTTCCCGAAGGCTCATGCGGCGGCTTATGTTATGATGGCCTTCCGTATTGCCTGGTTCAAGGTGCATGAGCCGCTGGCCTTCTACGCTGCCTTTTTCTCTATCCGCGCCAAGGCCATTGATGCCTCCTGCATGTGTCTGGGCATGGAGGTCTGCCGCAATAAGATGAAGGAGATCGAGGCAAAGGAAAAGCCCGCCGCCGTGGAGGAGGATATGCTGGTCACCCTGGAGGTGTTCTACGAGTATTACCTGCGCGGGTTTCAGATGGCGAAAATGGATCTTTACCGCTCTGATGCCACCCGGTTTATTGTGGATCAGGAGAACAATGCCCTGATCCCGCCCTTCACGGCCTGCCCCGGTCTGGGTGAATCTGCGGCGCTGTCCATTGTGGAGGCGCGCAAGGGACGGGAGTTCATCTCCATTGAGGAGTTTTCCAACGCCTGCCCCAAGGTTTCCAAGGCTCATATCGAACAGCTTAAATTCATGGGTGCGCTGGACGGCATCCCGGATACCAGTCAGATCACCCTGTTCTGAGCAGATATTTGTGGTATCAAAAGATGATCTCGGCTTTACTTTAAAGCTGTGCAGTATTCCCTATTGACAAGATTGTTTTAGAGTGGTAGTGTATTAGTGTACTAAAGCAAAGGGGGCCTATCGCCCATGAAATTTATTCCTTATACCCCGGAGGGCACCCGGGATCGGCTGTTCAGCGAGTGCCGGGAACGCCGACAGGTGCAGTCCCAGCTGACGCACCTCTTCAGCCGCCGCGGCTATGCAGAGATCATTACCCCGGAGGTGGAGTTCTACGACTCCTTCGTTACCGGCGGCTGTGCCATTCCGCAGGAGTCCATGCTCAAGGTGATCGATCGCTCCGGCAAGATCTGCGTCATGCGGCCTGAGTGCACCATTCCGATCGCCCGCGTGGCGGCAACCAAGTTGAAAGACATTCCTCTGCCGCAGCGCTTTTATTACAATCAAAATGTCTACCGTTCCAGTGATGCCAACCACGGCGTGGATGGCGAGGCCGCCCAGTGCGGCGTGGAGCTGATCGGCGCCCGGGGCGTCCGGGCGGATCTGGAAATGATCTGTATGGCGGTGGACTCTCTGCGCTCCTGCGGGCTGAAGAACTTCCATATCGAGATCGGCCATGCCGGGATCTACCGGGCGCTGGCCAACGAGATGAAGATCGACGACGAGACCGCCGAGCAGATCCGCGCGCTGATCGAGGGCAAGAACTTTGCTGCGCTGCGGGCGTTTCTGGCGGATTACAGCGACCGCCCCGCCTGCGCTGCGCTGAATCAGCTGGCCTACCTCTTTGGCGGCGTGGAAGTGTTGGACGAGGCCGAGG
>USIZ01000259.1 GCA_900554855.1 uncultured Eubacteriales bacterium
GAGTACGGCGACTACCGCACCGGCAAGCGCCTGATCACCGCCGAGACCCGCAAGGAGATGAAGAAGGTCCTGACCGAGATCCAGGACGGCACCTTCGCTTCCGAGTTCCTGACCGAGATGAGCCCCAACGGCGGCCGCAAGGTGCACTTCCTGGCAAAGCGTCGCATGGAAGCAGAGCTGCCCATCGAGAAGGTCGGCGCAGAGCTGCGCGGCATGATGAGCTGGCTGAAAAAGTAAGAGGAAAACCCTCTCAGGCCGCCTTTCGGCGGCCAGCTCCCCCGAAAGGGGGAGCTTTTGTTGAAAGTGGGAACCTTATACTTATAGATCCTCCGCAAAAACCTCTCCCCTTCGGGAGAGGTGGCACGGCGCAGCCGTGACGGAGAGGGTTTTTGACAGAAAAGAGGATTTGAAATGAGAAGCGACAATGTGACCAAGGGCTCGGAGCGCGCTCCGAACCGAAGCCTGTTCTACGCACTGGGCTATACCAAGGAAGAGCTGGAGCGCCCGCTGATCGGCGTGGTGAGCGCCTACAGCGAGATCGTGCCCGGCCATATGAATCTGGACAAGATCGCCGATGCCGTAAAGGCCGGTGTTGAGATGGCAGGCGGCACCCCCATCCTGATCCCGGCCATCGGCGTGTGCGACGGCATCGCCATGGGCCATGTGGGCATGAAATATTCGCTGGCTTCCCGCGAGCTCATCTGCGACAGCGTGGAAACCATGACCATGGCCCACCAGCTGGACGGCCTTGTGCTGGTGCCCAACTGTGATAAGATCGTGCCCGGCATGGTCATGGCAGCCGTCCGCATGGATGTGCCTGCGGTGGTCTGCTCCGGCGGCCCCATGCTGGCCGGTACCTACGGCGGCGAGGAGGTCAGCCTCTCCAAGATGTTCGAGGCGGTGGGTGCCTATAAAGCAGGCCTCATCAACGACGAACAGCTGGAAGACTGCACCTGCAACTGCTGCCCCAGCTGCGGTTCCTGCTCTGGTATGTACACTGCCAACAGCATGAACTGCCTGTGCGAGGCCATCGGCATTGCGCTGCCCGGCAACGGCACCATCCCGGCCGTCTACTCCAAGCGCCTGCAGCTGGCCAAGCACTCCGGCATGGCCATTATGGAGATGGTCAAAAAGGGCATCACGGCCCGCCAGATCATCAACGAGCGCTCCATCCGCAACGCACTGACCTGCGATATGGCTCTGGGCTGCTCCACCAACACCGTCCTCCACCTGCTGGCCATTGCCTATGAGGCAGGCGTGCCTGTGGACCTGAAGCTCTTCAATGAGATCAGCGCCCGCACCCCGAACCTCTGCCATCTGGCTCCCGCAGGCCCCACCCACATGCCGGACCTGTATGCCGCCGGCGGCATCGCCGCGGTGCAGGCAGAGTTGGCCAAGAAGAACCTGCTGGATCTCGATGTGCCCACCGTGACCGGCAAGACGCTGGGGGAGAACATCCAGGGAGCCCACATCCTCAACGAAAAGGCCATCCGTCCCATCGACGACCCCTACAGCCCCACCGGCGGTCTCCAGATCCTCTGGGGCAACATCGCACCGGACGGCTGTGTGGTCAAGCGGAGCGCCGTGGCTCCCGAGATGCAGGAGCACTCTGGCCCGGCTCGCGTCTTCAACAGCGAGGAGACCGCCATTGCGGCCATCTACGCAGGCCAGATCGTCCCGGGCGACGTGGTGGTCATCCGCTACGAGGGCCCCAAGGGCGGCCCCGGTATGCGTGAGATGTTCAAGGCCATGAAGTATATGTACGGCGTGGGCCTGAGCAAGTCCGCTGCCCTGATCACCGACGGTCGGTTCTCCGGCACCAACAACGGCTGCTTCGTGGGACATATCTCTCCGGAGGCTGCCGAGGGCGGTCCTCTGGCCATCGTTCACGACGGCGACGAGATCCTCATCGACGTGGATGAGGGCGTTCTGGAGCTGCACGTCTCCGACGAGGAGATCGCTGAGCGCTACAAGACGCTGAAGCTGCCCAAGAAGAACATCCCCAACGGCTATCTGCGGCTGTATGCCAAGGTGGCTGCCTCTGCCGACGAGGGCGCTATCATCAAGGCGTAACTCAGCATCCGACAGATAGAAAAATGCCGCACCGGTTGCTGCCGGGCGACGGATACGTTAGGAGGCAATGTAATGTCCGATAAGAAAATCATGAAAACCATGGACGGTAACGAGGCCTGTGCCACCGTTGCCTACCATTTCTCCGATGTAGCCGGTATCTACCCCATCACCCCCTCCTCTCCCATGAGCGAGAAGGTGGATGAGTGGTCTGCCGCCGGTAAGAAGAATATGTTCGGCCAGCCTGTGCGGCTGGTGGAGATGCAGTCCGAGGCGGGCGCTGCCGGCGCCCTCCACGGCGTGGCGGAGGCCGGTGCGCTGGCCACCACCTTCACCTCCTCGCAGGGTCTGCTGCTGATGATCCCCAACCTGTACATCATGGCCGGTCACCGGATGCCCGCCGTGTTCCACGTGGCGGCCCGTTCCGTGGCCCAGCACGCCAACAACATCTTCGGTGACCATCAGGATGTCATGAGCTGCCGTACCACCGGCGTCACCATGATGTCCGCCGGCAGCGTGCAGGAGGTCATGGATCTGGCCGCCGTGGCCCACCTGACCACTATCAAGACCCGTGTACCCTTCATCCACTTCCACGACGGCTTCCGCACCAGCCACGAGATCCAGAAGATCGAGGTCATCAGATCGGAAGA
>USIZ01000260.1 GCA_900554855.1 uncultured Eubacteriales bacterium
CTTCCGATCTCCTGATATTCCTCCGGCGGCAGGCCGTTCAGCAGACGCATCAGCACCAGTCCCACCCCGCGCAGCAGCATAGAATCACTGGTGATGCGGATGTCCGGCCGTCCGTCTATCCGGCGCACGGACAGCCAGACCTTCGTCTGACAGCCCCGGAACAGATGCTCATCCGTCGTAAAATCGCAAGGGGGCTGCGGCGCATAGGCCGCCAGCTGGAGCAGGAGCGAATAGCGCTGGAACGGCTCGTCGAGCTCCCCGAACTCCGCTTTCAGCTCTTCAAGACGTTCCTCCAACAGCATGAATCTTCCCTCCTCTCCTCAGCGCTTTTCGGCCAGAAGCTCCGCCGTCAGCGCAGCCAGTTGACCAACGGTCTCGCACTCCGCCCCCCGCTTCGGGGGAATGCGGATACCGAGATCTTTCTGGAGCGACAGCTGCAGCAGAATCTTCTTATGGGTGGCACTGGACGCACTGCCACAATGGGGCAGGACGTCCATGCCCGCCACGGAATTTCCGTTTTTGCGCACATATTCCAGGCTGCGCTTGCCCACATCCTCCAACAGCTCATCCGCACCCACCGCGCCGGGCAGCAGATACTTGAAGCCGATATAGGCGCACATCAGCGGCGCGAGTTCCTCCGCCGTCGGCTGCTGCATTAGCTTCATCTCCTCCGCCACCGCGCCGGACAGAGCATCCGCGTGCTTCAGCGTCTCTTTGATGGCCGCCGCTTCCGGGATTAGAGGCATACGACGGGCTCAAGGCCGAAGATATCGGCGACGGTCTTGAGTTCCTCAACATAATCGCCCAGCACCAGCGGCATATGCAAACCAAATCCCTGCTGGGTGCGCACCAATGCATCGGGATCCTTTACGGAAAAGATCAGGCCCAGTGTGCAGTTGGCCTTGTCGTAGCCAAAGCCGGTCTCCACTACGCCGCGGGTGATCATCATCTTCTTGCAGTTCGGGTCGATGCGGCACTGGGTCACATACTGACCCTTGTCCTGCGTGAAGTCATAGCGCAGGGTGGCCGCCCAGCCACTGTAAGCAAAGGGCTGGAGGCCGTACTCGCTGGCCTCGCTGTCAAAGCCGTGGAGCTTGCGGTTGGGCACGGAGTGATAGGTCAGCAGCAGATCATCCCGACCGGCGACAGAGGCCAGATCCTCCTTTGTCAGGAACGGGCAGGCAGGGAACATTCCCTCCTCGTCCGTCTTGCAGCGGATGGTGTTGCTCATATAGGGCGCCTTGCCGGACACGCCCATCAGAATTGCCAGGCAGATCAGCGCGGTGATGTCATACTCGCAGGCAGAGGGCAGGCCCATCTCATTGTTCAGCGAGTGGCTCAGACACATGGTGCACCGCTCCTCGTTGAGTCGACGGGTGGAGCAGGCATCGGGACAGGGGGCGACAAAGGCGTTGCAGTCCTCGTCCTCCATGTTCTTGCGGATGACCTGAACCATCTTGAAGGTGTTGATCACTTCCTCCCGAGGCAGGACGTTGTCCTTTGCTCCGGCAATAAAGGCGTCCGCCATGCGGCCGATCTCTGCCATATCCTCTTCCGTCAGATTGAGGCGGGCGCGGCCCGGCGTGGAGGGATTCTGATCGTTGGGGATGACATGAAGCATATCCATCAGCTCGTGCAGGTTGAGGTAACGGAAGCGCACACCGAACAGGTCGGTCACCCGATTCAGGTCGTTGAAGGAGTCGGGCGCACTGGGCAGGGACTGGCTGGCATTGAAGCGATAGGTGGAGAGCACCCTCATCTCGCGAAGCATCTTGCGCACCCGAACGGCGGTCAGGATCCGGGTCAGTTCCGGCCAGCCCTCCGTGATGGGATAGATCTCGCAGCCGTGGGACAGCAGCGCGGCGTTGATGATGGTGTCGCCCCGGCAGTCGGACAGGCAGGCGCAGGCCTTGGGATAGCGGCGGATAAACTCCAGGATCACGTCGCCGCAGCGGGCGCCGTCAGCAAAGATGTAGAAATCCGTCTCGTCATAGCCTTTGGCCATGGTCTGGATCATCTCCTCCGGGATGCGCCAGTCGTCATTGCGGTAGACATACACCGGCTCCAGAACATTCATCCACTCCGGTGCATGGTCGCGGATGTCCTGTAAAAAGCGCTTGTTGTTCTCCTCGTTCATGGCGCGGTCGAACTCGTAGGTCAGTTCCTCTCCCTTGCCAAAGCGGCAGGGACCCTCATAGACATAGAGGTGGCTCATGTCGATATAGATGGGGCGGACATTCAGCTTGACGTCCTTGATGGCTTGCATACTCATACGTTGTTTCCTCCTTGCAGCTTCGCGGTTTCCGAGCTTGAACTACACTCATCTTAACATCTGCCCTCCGGAATAGGAAGTGACATTTTCTCATCGTTATACGCAAAAAAGGCACACAATCCCTAGTAAAATGCTCATATATCTCCCAAATACTGATTTGACAAGCAGAAGAAAGTAGTTTATTTTATATAAAACAGGTTATTTGCAGGTTTTTTGTTTTGTAAAGAAAGAAGGCCGCTATGACTACCACGCAGATCCGCTGCTTTCTGGAGGCTGCAAAAAGCTTAAACTTCACTTATGCCGCCTCCAAGCTCTACATTTCTCCGTCTACATTGAGCAAAAGCATTCTCGCACTGGAAAAGGAACTGGAGCTTCAGCTCTTCATCCGGGACCGGCGCGGCATCCGCCTGACGCCCGGCGGCGCGCTGCTCTG
>USIZ01000261.1 GCA_900554855.1 uncultured Eubacteriales bacterium
ATCTTCAGCAGCGGCAAGCTGGTATTTGACCACTATTTTCAGGATGAGCTGATGCTGGGCGTAGCGGAAAACTCGCCGCTGGCAGAGCGAAAGCTGATCTCGGCCGAAGAGCTGGCCACCATTCCGCTGGCACTGTGCAACAACGAGGCCATGATGATCCACAATCTGCTGGAGCCCGGTGCAGAACCTTCCGTGGCGCTGCACGTCTCCAGCTATGACCTGTGCCGGGAGATGATCTCCCGCAACCGGGCGGCAGGTCTGACCTCCCGGCTGCGCAACTACTATTCCAAATGCCCCATGAAGGCGATCCCGCTTGAAAAAAACGTCACCATCTCATATGGCTGCATTTATGACCCCGCAACACCGAAAACGCCCTTTCTCACCGACCTGTTCAATATTGTCTCCGCTGAGCTGAACCACGTCCGCTGAGAACCGCTCCGGGCGCATGTAACTTTTCAGAAGGCAGGTGCAAACAATGTCAAAACGCTACGCGATCATTGGCTTCGGCTGCGCAGGCTATCAGGCGCTCACCGCACTGCGGGAAAGCGACATGGAAGCAGAGATCCATATCTTTTCCGATCTCGGCGAACCGCCGGCCAACCCCATGCTGACCACCTATTATGCCGCCGGGCGGCTCCCCTATGAGGCGCTGTTCCCCTTTGGCTCTCTGGAGGACATTGAGCGCCGGTACTCCCCGGTGCTCCATATGGACACTCCCGTCACTGCCATGGACGCCGGCGCGCGCACCATTCGCTGCGGCGAGGAGGCCTTCGGCCCCTTCGACGGCATACTGCTCGCCACCGGCGCAGATCCCGTCGTGCCGCCGCTGGGCGTCACGCCCGGCGGCCGGGTGCTGTGTATGCGCACCGTGGCCGATGCCAGGCTGCTCCGGGAACGTCTGGGCGACGGCACGGTCAAGTCCGTCACCGTCATTGGCGGCAGCATGGTGGGCATCAAGATCGTAGAACTGTGCCAGGAGGCCGGGCTTGCGTGTACGCTGGCCGACATGGCCGAGCGCATTTTCCCGCTGGCCGCCTTCCCCGACGTGTCCGCCGAGATCGAACGCCGTCTGATGGAAAAGGGGGTCAAGCTCCGCTTTGGCTCCGCCGTTACCTCCGCCGAGGAAATGGCAGACCATGTCACCACTGTGTTTGCCGACGGCGAGCCGGTGGTCAGCGACCTGCTGGTGCTCTGCATCGGCACCCGCGCCCGCACTGCGCTGGCCCGGGAAGCCGGGCTGGAGGTCGGCCGCGGTATTGTGGTCAACGACAGTATGGAAACCAGCGTCCCCGGGATCTATGCCGCGGGCGACTGCTGTGAGGGGCGCAACATTATGACCGGAGGCCACCAGATCATCGGTCTGTGGGCCAACGCCGCCTATCAGGGGCAGACCGCCGGCCACTGCATGGCGGGCGATCCCACTGTATTCTCCGGCAACATTCTGCACAACATCACTCACTTCATGGGCATGGACTTCATCTCCTTTGGCGATGTGAACGCCACCGGCGAAGTACACACCATCGGCAAGCCCACCGACCCCCGCTATGTGAAGGCAGTGGTCTCCGGCGGAGAGATCCGCTGCATCAACCTGTTGGACAGCTACCACATCAGCGGCGTCATCAAGAATTACATCATGAACCGCTTTACCGGCAACAAGGCGCCGCTCCCCGCCGCTCTGCGGGGTCTGCTGGCCCGAGAAGGCTTTACCGATGAATTTCTGACACTTTTTGAAGGAGGGGAACAGGCATGAGCACCACGGAAGAAAAGCTCCACGCAAAGATCCCCGGCGAGGACACCGGCATCATCACCCGCAACAGCTTCTGCGACGTGTGCGCCCCCGGCCCCCACTGCGGTGTGACCTGCTATGTGAAGGACGGGAAGATCATCAAGGTGGAGGGCACCGACGGCCATCCGACCAACCACGGTCTGCTCTGCCCCAAAGGGCAATCCAACCGGCAGTATGTCTACCGCAAAGACCGCATCATGACCCCTCTGCGCCGGGTCGGTGCGCGGGGCGAGGGTAAATTTGAGCCCATCACCTGGGATGAGGCCTATGACGAGATCGTCACGCGCCTCAACAAAGTCAAACAGGACTATGGCCCTTGCTCTGTAGCCTTCTACTCCGGCTACAACAAGTGGTACCGCCCCTTCCTCCAGCGGCTGTGCTATGACTTCGGCTCCGTAAACTACGGCACTGAGTCCTCCTCCTGCTTCACCTCCACCATCATGTCCTGGCGGCTGGCCACCGGCGCAGATTTTGCCGCCCCCGACCTGCGAAATGCTGGCATTTTCCTCGGATGGTGCTATAATGCTTACTATGCTCAGCATCTGATGATCGGCGGCGTGGACAAGGCCCGTGAACGGGGCATGAAGGTCATTATCGTCGATCCCCGCATCACCCCCGCCGTAGAAAAGCAGTGCGACCTGCATCTGCGCATCAAGCCCGGCACGGACTGCGCACTGGCCCTCGGCCTGGCGCGGGAGCTCATCATCAACGACTGGGTGGATCACGACTACATCGAGAAGAACGTCTATGGCTACGAGCAGTACAAGCAGTACGTCATGGACTTTCCGCCTGAGCGGGTGGAACAGCTGACGGACGTTCCCGCCGATCAGATCCGGCTGGCTGCCAGAATGATCCACGAAAATATGCCGCTGGCTATCAACCAGTCCGGCGCGGCGCTGGTGCACCACACCAACGGC
>USIZ01000262.1 GCA_900554855.1 uncultured Eubacteriales bacterium
AGTGTTGCAGATCTTGCCCACCATCAGTGCGCCCACTTCGACCTGAGTGACCCGGCCAAAGCGGGTGGTGTCCATGACGGTGTATTCCCGCTGATTCTCTACAAAGACCGGCATACTGCCGATGCACATGGGTCGCACGGAGTGGAGCATCCCGTCCAGCGGGAAGCTGTCACCCCTGCGGCCGTCATCAATGTAGCAGTAGCGGTGGTAGTGCCTGGGTGTCAGCCGGAAGATGAGGCACAGCCCGCCCGCATAGCGCTCCGCCAGAGGCCGGTCCCGGAGCAGGGATTCCAGCGAATAGGCGCAGTGCTTGATCTCAAAACGGCTCTCCGGTGTGATGCGATAGGCGGAGAGCAGGCTGTCACAGGGGCTGATGAGATGACTGGGCTCCATATCGATATGCAGTGCCTCTGCGCGGCGCTTCCGAGTGAAAAAATCGTTGAAGGAGCGGTAGTTCACCCGCTCATAGCCCTCCATCGGAATGCGGTTGTGCCGGATGTAGGGGCGGATAAAGTGCCGGGAAAATCCGCTGTCCAACAGTGCGCCCATGCGCAGGGAAAACGTAGGCCGGGTCAGCCCCTTGAGACACAGCCGTCCCGGCGCGGTGCCGTACAGAAAGCGAATGGCCAGCCCGTCCTTGTTGCCTGACATCAGGAAGCCCCGAGGGCCAGCACGCAGAACTCCAGCGCGCCGACGACAATCATGATGACCTTGCCGATACGGTAAGGTTTTTTCAGGCGGAAGGGGATCAGAAATGCCGCCCCAGCGCAGGCCAGCAGCACTATGCCGCTGATGCGGATGGGCACCAGATGCAGGCAGTCCAGCCCAAACATGGCGGGCAGGAGCAGGGCAATGGTGGTGACGGGCAGCCCGAGGTAACTGTCCCGGTGCTCCGTGGTGCCGTTCTGGCGCTCTTCCTCGTCCACATTAAAGTAGCTCAGCCGGATCAGCGCGCACAGCACATACAGTCCGCACACTACCAGCGGGAGCATTTTTGTGCTGTCGCAGTTTAAGTACACCAGCAGAGCGGGGAATACGCCGAAGCAGATCAGGTCACTCAGAGAGTCGATCTGAATACCGAAGCGCTTTTCCTTTGGCATACGGGGGCGGGTAGAGGCGATGGCCCCGTCGAACATATCGCAGAAGCCCGCCGCCATCAGGCAGATGACCGCTGCGCGGAACCGGCTGCCAATGGCAAAGGTGATGCCCCAGAAGGCGGTCAGCATTCCGATATAAGTCAGAATGACCGTGTAGTTGTAGTAGCCCAGCAGGCCTCTTCTCGATCTCATAAAATACCTCCAAAAATCAGACTGTATGCAAGGATGCACCACGGTTTTCCTATCAGAATGATCCAGATGAACCGCCGCGGCTTCATCGTGGTCAGCCCGGAGAAGTAGCAGAAAAAGTCATCCGGAAACAGGGGGAGCAGAATGGCCATGAACAGGGCGAGAGGAAAGTACTTCTGTCGTCCAATCCATGCCTCCCATTTCTGATAGGTCTTTTCCTTAAAAAGCGACTTGACAATGCTGACGCCATATTTCCGGGCCAGAAAGTAGGCGATGATGGAACCGGCGCTGATGCCGATGTAGTTGCAGACAAAGCCGCCCGCCGGACCGAACAGCGCCGCACCTACCGCGCAGCCCAGAAATCCGGGCAGGATGGGCACCACAACCTGCCCGGCCTGAACGACGGTGAGCACCACCGGGGCAAAGGCCCCGAAGGAACTGACATAGGCCTGCATTGACTCGACGGAATCAAATTTTCCCTGACTGTATGACCAGAGCAGAAAGAACACGCACAGCGCCATCAGCGCGATCAGTGCGGCGGAGAGCGTTTTCTGCCAGCTCCAGCGTTTGAAAAAGGTGAGCATGTATTGATTGACCTCCTGACCAGAGATAAGTGGTCTCAAATCATAAAACGTCATAAAACCGCATTTATCTTCAGAATAATCAAATTATATCTTTTTTGTGCGGAGGATACCAGCGGCAAACCAATTAAGAATGCTTGTGCAACGATTAAGAAATCATTACGCTTACGCTTGACGGGAGCACGGAAATGCAATATGCTTATTTTAAAATGGGAAGTTATGTGGAAATGAGGCCCTTACATGGAGATCATCTATCAGGACAACCGCATTCTGGTCTGCTTAAAACCCTTCGGCGTCGTCTCGACCGATGAGCCCGGCGGTCTGCCGGATCTGGTGCGGCAGTCGCTGGGGGGCGGAGCGCAGTGTGTGCGCACAGTTCATCGCCTGGATCAGGTCGTGGGCGGCGTTATGGTGCTGGCCCGCTCCCGGGCGGCGGCGCGGATCCTGTCCGAGCAGGTGGCGGCTCGCCAATTTGAAAAGGAATATCTGGCGGTTCTGGAGGGCGTGCCGGAACATGACGAGGGCGAATTGCGTGATCTGCTGGGCCGGGACAAGGCGAAGAAGCTGACCTATGTGGCCGACGCGCCAGGAAAGGACGTGCGGGAGGCCGTCCTGCGCTACCGCCTGTTGGACAGCCGGGACGGGTTTTCCCTGGTGAAGATCCACCTGCTGACCGGGCGCACCCATCAGATCCGCTGTCAGTTTTCCTCCCGGGGTCTTCCTCTTGCGGGGGACTGCAAGTACGGGGCCCAGCACCGGGAGATGGAGGGCATCGGCCTGTGGTCCCACTTGATCGCCTTCCGCCACCCGCAGACGGATGCGCCGGTGTCCT
>USIZ01000263.1 GCA_900554855.1 uncultured Eubacteriales bacterium
ACCTCCAGCGAATCCCGCCGAAACTCCGGCAGCTCGTCCAGAAACAGCACGCCGTTGTGGGCCAGACTGATCTCGCCGGGGCGAGGGGTGGAGCCGCCGCCGGACAGGGCCGCGGCGGAGACGGTGTGATGGGGCGCACGGAAGGGGCGGCGGGTGAGCAGGGGGTGCTCCCGGCCGGTCAGCCCCTGCACGCTCCAGATCTTCGTGCTCTCCAGCGCCTCCGCCCGGGTCATCTCGGGCAGGATGGAGGGCAGGCGCTTGGCCAGCATACTCTTGCCGGAGCCCGGCGGCCCCACCATCAGAATATGGTGTCCGCCTGCGGCGGCGATCTCCAGCGCCCGCTTGACGTGGGCCTGTCCCTTCACGTCGGCAAAATCGGGCTGGGGTTCCTCGTCCTCCCCCGGCTCCCAGACTGGGGCCTGTTCCAGCGGCGCCCGGCCGGTCAGGTGATCCAGCAGTTGGCCCACCGTCTCCACCGGGTAGACCTGCATTCCGCCCGCCAGCGTGGCCTCCGGGGCGTTGTCCGCCGGGACAAACAGCTTTTCGATGCCCATCTCCCGGGCCGCCAGCGCCATGGGCAGCATTCCCTTCACGCCCCGCACCAGCCCGGTCAGGCCGATCTCCCCCACAAAGCCACAGCCGGACAGCTCGGCGTCCAGCTCGCCGGAGGCTTTCAGAATCCCCAGCAGGATGGGCAGGTCGTACACCGTGCCCTCCTTTTTCCGGTCGGCGGGGGAGAGGTTCACCGTGATCCGGGACACCGGGAAGCGGAACCCGGCGTTGCGGATGGCGGCGCGCACCCGCTCCTTGGCCTCCTTGACGGCGGCGTCCGGCAGTCCCACGATCTCAAAGGCGGGCAGGCCTCCCGCCAGATCGCACTCCACCCGCACGCCGTAGCCGTCAATGCCGTGCAGACCGAGGGAATCAATGGAAACGACCATGGGATGCCTCCTTTTTATCATCTGATATGGGGTACCTCTCCCCTGCTGTCATCCAAAGCGCAGCGAAGGAGCTTAAAACGCCTGTTTCCGACAAGAAGCATTTTCTTTGTAGAAGTCTGTGCTGTAAGCTTCTTCGGTCGCTGCCGCTCCCTCCGAATGACACGGGAGGATGCGGCGCAAATAATGATAACTCATCATTTTAATGATACCGCCGCGGGACGCAAAACACAAGGAGAAAAAACTTCAGGACAGCAAAGCATTGGAATTAAAGAGGTTTTTGCAAAACTCTTTTCCGAATGTCAAAAAATTATTGCAAATACAGGGGAATTTAGGGGTAAACGCTTTACAAATTTGCGTGAAACTTATATAATGGACACCGTATCAGATGGGAAAACTCCGATCAGGGAAAACATAAAGGAGGAACAAAACATGGCTCGTAAACTGAAAACCATGGACGGCAATACTGCTGCCGCCACCGTATCCTATGCCTTTACGGAAGTCGCCGCGATCTACCCGATCACCCCTTCTTCTGTCATGGCAGAGCTGACCGACGAATGGTCCGCTCACGGTCTGAAGAACATCTTCGGCCAGACCGTTAAGATCGCTGAAATGCAGTCCGAGGGCGGCGCGGCCGGCGCTGTTCACGGTTCCATCACCGCCGGCGCTCTGACCACCACCTACACCGCTTCTCAGGGCCTGCTGCTGATGATCCCGAACATGTACAAGATCGCCGGCGAGCTGATGCCCGGTGTCATCAACGTCTCCGCCCGTGCGCTGGCCACCCATGCCCTGAGCATCTTCGGCGACCACTCCGACGTGATGGCATGTCGTCAGACCGGCTACGCCATGATCGCCTCCACCAACCCCCAGGAGGCCATGGATCTGGGCGCCGTCGCTCACCTGTCCACCATCAAGGGCAGCGTGCCGGTTCTGCACTTCTTCGACGGTTTCCGCACCTCTCACGAGATCCGCCGCGTCGCCGTGTGGGACTACAAGGATCTGGCCGAGATGGTCGACTGGGACGCTATCGCCAAGTTCCGCGCCCGCGCCCTGAATCCGGAGCATCCCGTGCTGCGCGGCTCCAACCAGAACCCCGACATCTTCTTCCAGACCCGCGAGGCTGCCAACAAGTACTACGATGCCTTCCCTGACATCGTCCAGGGCTGCATGGATCAGGTCAACGCCAAGATCGGCACCAACTACAAGCTGTTTAACTACTACGGCGCACCCGATGCCGAGACCGTTATGGTCGCCATGGGCTCCATGTGCGACGCCGCCGAGGAGGTCATCGACTATCTGACCGCCAAGGGCGAGAAGGTCGGCCTCATCAAGGTCCGCCTGTACCGTCCCTTCGCGCAGGCCAAGTTCGTCGAGGCCATTCCCGACACCTGCAAGAGCATCGTGGTCATGGACCGCTGCAAGGAGCCCGGCGCTCCCGGCGAGCCCCTGTATCTGGATGTGGCTGCCGCCATCCGCGGCTCCAAGTTCGCCGATGTCAAGCTGTGCGGCGGCCGCTATGGTCTGGGCAGCAAGGACACCACCCCCGGCGGCATCATCTCCGCCTATCGCAACGCCGAGAGCGACAAGCCCGTCAACGGCTTCACCATCAACCTGTTTGATGATGTGACCAACCTGAGCCTGCCCATCACCGAGGAGCCCGACATCGTTCCCGCCGGCACCACCTCCTGCAAGTTCTGGGGTCTGGGCTCTGACGGCACCGTCGGCGCCAACAAGAACTCCATTAAGATCATCGGTGA
>USIZ01000264.1 GCA_900554855.1 uncultured Eubacteriales bacterium
CACCGGCGCGCCGTAGAAGGGATCCGCATCCCGACCCATGATGCGGGCATTCATGGCGGAGAGCCTGTCCCGCAGCTGCCGATTCGTCACCGCCAGAATGATGGGCGATTGAAAGCCCATTCCGGTGGGGGCATAGGTGCCCGCCTCGCAGATGCGCTCGATCGCGTCCCGAGGCACCGGCTTATCCTGATATGCGCGCACACTCCGGCGCTCCTTCATAGCCTGCAAAACAGCGTTCATACAAATTACCTCCTGTTTTTGTATTCCTGACACTATTATACGCAGTATTTTGTCCCTGTACAAGCGATTTTTTCCTGCTCTTTGCCAGTCAGTATAGTGGAATTTGTATTGACTTGTCGGTCACAAAATGCTATCGTATAGGTATCATTGTGATTCTTTATTCTAATACAAAAAAGGAGTGTTTCTTCAATGGGTATGACCCCTGAACAGACCGCCGCGCTGACGAAAAAGCGCTGGGTCATTCTGATCGCGAGCTGCCTCATCAACCTGTGTGTCGGCTCCATGTACGCCTGGAGCAGCCTGTCCGCTCCCATGGCCACTGAGCTGGGTGTGGAAGCCAGCGCTATGGCCTCCGTGTTCTCCACCGCCAATGCGGTGGGCTTCATCACCATGATCATCGGCGGCCTGCTGAACGACAAGTACGGCCCCCGCTGGGTCATGTTTGTGGGCGGCCTGATGTTCGGCCTTGGTATGTTCACCTGCGGCTTTGCCAAGAGCGTGGGCAACCTGACTCTGAGCTATGGTGTGATCCTCGGCCTGGGCCTGAGCCTGGTCTACGGCTGCACCATCAGCAACACCATCAAATTCTTCCCCGACAAGCGCGGCATGGTCGGCGGCATGACCACCGCCTTCTATGGCATCAGCTCCGTCATCTTCGCCCCTGTGGCCGATGCTCTGAGCAACGCCTTCGGCGCCCGCGCCACCTTCAAGATCCTCGGCATCGTGTTCCTCGTCATCATCTGCGCCGGCTCCTTCATCATGCAGAAGTGCCCTGCCGGCTTTGTGCCCACCGGCTATGTGGCTCCCGTTGCCACCGGCAAGAAGGCCAACGACAAGACCCCTGCCGAGATGCTGAAAATGCCGATCTTCTATGTCATGCTGCTGATGCTGACCTGCGGCGGCATCTTCGGCATGATGACCATCTCCCAGGCCAAGGGCATCGCCATCAACATGGTGAATGCCGCTCCCGCCACCGCCACTCTGTTTGTCAGCGTGCTGTGCCTGTTCAACACTGCCGGCCGTCTGGTTGCCGGCTCCCTCAGCGACAAGCTGGGCCGCATCAACACCCTGACCATCGCTCTGGTGGTCGCTCTGGTCGGCCTTGCCGCCCTGCTGGGCGCCAGCCTGACCGGCGCCATGGCGCTGTTCGCCGTGGGCGTCATTCTGATCGGTATCTGCTTCGGCACCTTCATGGGCGTGTTCCCCGGCTTCTGCACCGACCAGTTCGGCCAGAAGAACAACACCGTGAACTACGGCATCATGTGGATCGGCTTCTGCCTGGCCGGCATCGTCGGCCCCACCATTCTGACCAAGGTGCACAACGCCACCGGCACCTACACCCTGGCCTTTGTGATCTCTCTGTGCATCGCCGTGGCTGGTCTGGTGCTGACCTTTGTCTACCGCGCGGTAGCCAAGAAGAACTAACTATTCTCAGAAATGCAAGCATTTCTGAGAGGGGATACAGCCCGCGGCGCGCACTCGCTTTGCTCGCACACTTGCTGGGCTGAGAAGTGTTTTTTCCGAGGTACACGCCCCCGGAAAAAACAGATCTGATTTATTCCGTCATCTGCGGATGACGGAACTCTGCGAGGCTTCTGCTCCCATGTGATCAGATTTTCCTCTTTGACAGGCTGAGCGCCGCCGCACTGCTTGAGTGCGGCGGCGCTCTTTTTATTGAAATGCTATTCACAAAACACTTTGAAAATGCTATAATCTCAGGTGCTGAACCACTACTAAAAAGGAGCGTGGAATCTATGACAGAAGCAGAGCGTAAGCAGCTTGAGATCACCGCTTGCAAAGTCCGCATGGGCGTGATTGAGGGCGTTTACAACGCCAAGTCCGGCCATCCCGGCGGAAGCCTGTCGGCCTCCGACCTGTTCACCTACCTCTATTTTAAAGAGATGAACGTGAACCCCGAGGATCCCCATATGGACAGCCGCGACCGGTTCGTCCTCTCCAAGGGCCACACCGCCCCCGGCCTTTACGCCACCCTTGCCCTGAAGGGCTTTTTCCCGGTGGAGGAGCTGAAGACGCTGCGCCACATCGGCAGCCGTCTCCAGGGTCACCCCAACATGAACACCGTTCCCGGCATTGATATGTCCACCGGCTCTCTGGGTCAGGGCATCTCCACCGCCTGCGGCATGGCGCTGGGCGCCAAGCTGCGCGGCACCGACGAGCGGGTCTACACCCTGCTGGGCGACGGCGAGATCCAGGAAGGTCAGGTCTGGGAGGCACTGATGTTTGCCGCCCACCGCAATCTGGACAATCTGGTCGTCATTATCGACAACAACGGCCTGCAGATCGACGGCCCCGTGGGCGAGGTCATGAGCCCCTATCCCATCCCCGAGAAGCTGCGTGCCTTCGGCTTTGAGTGCGTGGAGATCGACGGCCACAACTTTGACCAGATCGACGCCGCCTTCACCCTGGCCAAGGGCGTGAAGGGCACGCCCTTCG
>USIZ01000265.1 GCA_900554855.1 uncultured Eubacteriales bacterium
ATGACGGCCACATTTTCACACAGCTTACGCACTACCTGAAGATTATGGCTGATGAACAGGATGGCCATGCCGTTCTCCCGGTTCAGCTTGCGCAGCAGCGCGAGGATCTGGGCCTGAATGGTCACATCCAGCGCCGTGGTTGGCTCGTCGGCCAGCAGCAGCTTAGGGCGGCTGATGATGGCGGCGGCGATCATGACCCGCTGGAGCATACCACCGGAAAGCTCGTGAGGATAGCGGCGGTAGACCGCCTCCGGGTCGGGCAGTTCCGCCTGACGCAGGGCCTCCAGTGCCCGCTCCCGCCGCTCGGCGGCAGACAGTCGGGTGTGCACTCTGAGGCTCTCCTCCACCTGCGGGCCAATACGCATGACCGGATCAAGGCTGGTCATGGGCTCCTGAAAGACCACGGCCAGATCATTCCCCTGGATCTGCAGCAGTTCCTGCTCCGGACAGGTCAGGATCTCCCGTCCATCCAGCGTGATGCTGCCCTGTACTGCAGTCTTATCCCGGGGCAGCAGGCCGCTGACGCTCATGGCAGTGACGGATTTGCCGCTGCCAGACTCGCCCACAAGGCCGAGGATCTCCCCCGCCCCCATGGAGAAGGACACCCCGTTGACCGCCCAGCGGTCCGGGGCCGCAGTTTTAAAACGCACGCGCAGGTCGCGCACGTCCAATAAGTTTCCCATATGCTCTCCTCCTCAGCCCCGGCGGCTGGCCTGCTGAAGGCCCTCGCTGAGCAGGCTGACGCCCAGAATCAGCACCACAATGGCGCCGCCGGTGCCCAGCGCATACCAGGGGGCGCTACTCAGATAGGTCTGGCTGTCATTGAGCATGGAGCCAAGGCTGGCCTGGGGCGGATGGACGCCGATGCCCAGAAAGCTCATGCTGGCCTCGCTCAGCACCGCGTTGTTGAAACCGATGGTTACGGCAGGCAGCAGCACGGGCAGCGTGTTGGGCAGGATGTGGCGGTACATAACGGAAAAAGCACTGGCTCCCATCAGGCGGGCGCTCTTGATATAGTTGAGCTCCCGGCAACGAGCATATTCGCCGCGCACAATGCGGGCAAAGCTGGGGATAAAGAGAATGCCCAGTGCGATGATGATATTGTAGGTGCCGCCGCCGATCAGGCTGATGATGACCAGACCCAGCAGGATGGCAGGAAATGCAGTGATAGAGTCGCAGATGCGGGTCAGAATCAGATCGGGGATGCCGCCGTAATAGCCGCACAGACTGCCGATCAGAATACCGAAGAAACAGCCGATGACCACCACGCAGATGCCGATCAGGAACGTGGTGCCGGCTCCCTCCAGCACACGGCTGAAGATGTCGCGGCCAAAGTTGTCCGTGCCCAGCAGATGCTGGAGCGACGGAGCCTGAAATTTTGCGGCGGCGTTCATTTCCGTGGTGTTGTATGGCGTCCAGAAAAAGCCCACAAGAATGAGCGCCACCATGGCGGCGGTAATGCCGCCGCCGATATAGAGAAAGGAATTACCTCTTTTTTTCATCGTTAAGCTCCCCCTTATTTCAGGCGGATGCGGGGATCGACCAGCTGATAGAGCAGGTCGGCCACAAAGTTGACGATCACGATCCACGCGGCCAGAATGACCACGATGGCCTGCACCACCGGGAAGTCCCGGTTGTTGATGCTGGCCAGCAGCAGGCGGCCGATGCCGGGAATTGTAAACACCTGCTCAATGATGATCGTGCCGGTCATGATCTCAGCCATGGAGACGGCCAGAAATGTGATCGTCGGGATCAGGGCGTTGCGCAGGACGTGGCCGGACAGTACCTTCCGGCGGGCCATGCCCCGGCTGCGGGACGTGCGGACATAGTCCTGATCCAGTTCATTCAGGATCGCGCCCCGGAGCATTTTCACCGTCATGGCGATACGGGGCAAGGCGATAGAGAGGGCAGGAAAGATCAGGTAGCCGATGCAATTCCCCCAGCTCTCCGTATAAGAGACGAAATTGCCGGGTGTAAACAGGCGCAGCGTGATGCCGAACAGGAAGCAGGACAGGATACCCACGAAGAAGGGCGGCACACTCATGACGATCTGGTCAATGATGGTGACAATCCGGTCGATCACCTTGTTCTGCACGCTGCCCGCCAGAATGCCCAGCGGAATGGATAGAATCACGGTAAACAGGAAGGACAGCACGGTGAGCAGCGCCGTAATAGGCAGCTTATCGGAAAGCATCTCGCTCACCGGCATATTATAACTGTAACTGGTTCCCATGTCGCCGGTGGCAAAACCGGTCAGCCAGTTCCAGTAGCGTATGGGGATAGGCGCATCCAGACCGAGCTTAGCGCGCAGGGCAGCCACCGCCTCGGGGGAGGCCTCCGTCCCCAGCATTTTTGTGGTCGGATCGCCGGGGATCACCTGAAAGGCGAGGAAGGCGAGAAGCGAAACAATGAACAATGTAATAATGAGAGTGAAAAACTTTTTCGCGGTGTATTTCAATCCTCTCGCCTCCTCGCGGGTGTTTCAGATGTTAGTTTGCGTACTTTTTAGGCAAAGTACAGGGTGGACATATCCATGACATACAGGGGGTAGAACTCGAAGCCCTTCAGATCCGGGTTGATGGTCACGAAGTCGGCCAGATCCTGCAGGTAGACATTAGCGGCGGTTTCACTCAGAATGCTCAGGCACCGCTTGTAGAGTTCCGTCTGCTGGGCGTCGTCGGTGCAGGCCTG
>USIZ01000266.1 GCA_900554855.1 uncultured Eubacteriales bacterium
AGTTCAGTCGTGTGCTCGTCCGATCTCATCACCGCCGTGGACAACAGCCTGGTCATGGGCCGTCTGCAAGGCGCACTGAATATGACCGAGGAGGCCGCCCGGAGCCTGATGGGCAACTACACTGGCGTGCAGACCGTCTATCAGATCCCCGCTGCCCTGATGGTAGCCATCACCGCTTCTGTCATCCCTGCCGTCACCGTCTGCTTCACAAAAAAGGACCGCACCGGCGCCGCCAAGATCGTGGGCAGCGCGCTTAAGACCGCCGCCCTCGTCGCCCTGCCCTCCGGCGTGGGCATGATCGTGCTGGGTACTCCAATTACTCAGCTGCTGTTCCATCGTCTGGACGCCAGCGTGGCCGGTCCCATTCTGTCCATTCTCGGTCTGGCCAACATCTTCGTGTGCATGATGCTGGTGTGCAATTCCGTGCTCCAGTCCCATGGCATTCTCCATCTGCCCATTTTCACCATGCTCGTCGGCGGCATTGTCATGGTCATCTTTGACTTTGTCATGGTGGGCATTCCCTCCGTCAATATCTTTGGCAGCCCCATCGGCACCTGCGTCTGCTACGGCATCACCTGCATTCTCGATATGCTCATCGTCAAGCGGGTGGTTCCCAAGTGCCCCTCTTTCCTCAAGCTGTTCGCCAAGCCTGTGCTGGCCTCCGTGGTCATGGGCGCCGCCGCCTGGGGCAGCTATGGTCTGCTCTTCCGCGTCACCCACAGCAATGCGCTGTCCACCCTGGCCGCTGTTCTGCTGGCCGTGGTGGTCTATGCCGTCATGGTCGTGGCTCTGCGCATTCTGACCCGAGATGACCTTTCCCTGATGCCCAAGGGCGACAAAATCGCCCGTCTGCTCCACATCAACTGAGCCGCAAAGCTCTGCAAATCGGGAAAATGTTGATTTTTCAACACGCGCTATGATTTTTTGCGGCAAAAACCGTGTTTTTCCCAAAACTTGTGTAAAACTACTTGCAAAACAGGAGATTCTATGATAGATTTTCAATACAAATCTCATTATGATGTGGCCGACTTCCGCCGTCTGATCCATCTGCTCCGCCAGAAAGACGGATGCCCCTGGGACAGTGTGCAGACTCACCACTCGATCCGGAACAATTTTCTGGAAGAGACCTACGAAGTCTGCGAAGCAATCGACACCGAAGACACCGCCCTGCTCCGCGAGGAGCTGGGCGATGTGCTGATGCAGGTGATCTTTCACGCCTCCATTGAGGAAGACGCCGGACACTTCAATCTGGACGATGTGGCTGACGCCGCCTGCCGAAAACTCATCTTCCGCCATCCTGCCCTGTTCGGAAAGGAAGGTGGACAGAGCTGGGAGGAGCTGAAGCATCGGGAAAAGGGCTTCTCCACCCGCACCGAAGCACTGGACGCGGTGGCCCGTTCCCTGCCCTCTACCTGGCGCGCCCGCAAGATCCAGAAGCGTGCCGCCGACACCGGCTTTGACTGGCCGGACGCCGTCGGCCCTCTCGCCAAGGTAGACGAGGAGGCGCAGGAACTGCATCAGGCCGTGGCTGAGCAGTCCAATGTGGAAGAGGAACTGGGCGATCTGCTTTTCGCCGTCGTCAATGCCGCCCGCCATCTGGGCATTGACCCGGAACAGGCGCTGAATCGCGCCTCGGACAAGTTCATCTCCCGCTTTGCGCGCATGGAACGCGCACACCCGGAGGACTGGTCGGAAAAACCGACGGCCGAACTGCTGGATATGTGGCGGCAGGCCAAAACCGAAGAACGTTCTGAATAAAGCGCATTGCTTTTGAAAGATATATTCTGCTATTATACGCTCTACGGAGTAATCACACAGGAGGATCAACAACCATGAACAAAGCTGAACTCATTGCTACTACCGCTGAAAAGACCGGCCTGTCTAAGAAGGACACCGAGGCCGTCATTACCGCCGCTCTGGACGCCATCTCTGCCGCTCTGGCCGAGGAGGAGAAGGTCCAGCTGGTCGGCTTCGGCGCTTTTGAGGTGAAGAGCCGCGCTGCTCGTCTGGGCCGCAACCCCAAGACTAAGGAGACCATTGAGATCCCCGCTTCCAAGGTGCCCGTGTTCAAGGCCGGCAAGGCTCTGAAGGACATCGTTGCGAAGTAAGTCTTTCGCTTTATTCCTGGAATCCCGGCGGTTCCGGCTCAGCCGGAACCGCCTTTTTGCACCGTTTTCTGAAAGGAGGCGCACAGTATGCGTCTGGATAAATATTTGAAGGTCTCCCGCCTTATCAAGCGCCGCACGGTGGCCAATGAGGCCTGCGACGCGGGCCGGGTCACCGCCAACGGCCGGCCGGTCAAAGCCAGCTACGACGTGAAGGTCGGAGACATTCTGGAGATCAAATTCGGCGAAAAAACAGTCAAACTGGAAGTTCTGGTGGTGGCGGACAACGTGGGCAAAAATGACGCCGCCGCCATGTACCGGGAGGTACTGTGACGTTCTGTTCCGCAAAAGCGGAGCATATACTCCAGAGACCGAAAGGAGGTCTCTGAAATGAATGAATACACCACCGCCGCCGTCCCCCACCGGCTCACGCTGGACGACCGGGAAAAGCTGACGCTGACCGGGGTGGAGGATGTGGAGCGCTTTGACGAGGACGAGATCGTACTGTCCACCACCGCCGGAGCGCTCATCATCAAGGGCTCCGAGCTTCATA
>USIZ01000267.1 GCA_900554855.1 uncultured Eubacteriales bacterium
GGATGCGCTGACGCATCCCACTTGGAGCATGGGAGCGAAGATCACCATTGATTCCGCCACCCTGATGAATAAGGGAATGGAATTTATCGAGGCAATGCGGCTTTACCATATGCCGCCGGAAAAAATCCAGATCGTCGTCCACCGGCAAAGCATCATTCATTCGCTGGTGGAATACTGTGATAATGCGATCCTGGCGCAGATCGGCTCCGCCGATATGCGTCTGCCCATCCAGTACGCTCTGACCTGGCCTCGCCGCACCAAGGCCGCGGCCACAGAGCTTGACCTGTTCTCCTGCCCGGAGTTGACCTTCCAGCGTCCGGATCCGGAGACCTTCCGCTGCCTCGGCATTGCGCTGGAGTGTGCAAAAAAGAGCGGCACCACCTGCGCCGTTATGAACGGCGCCAACGAAGCGGCGGTTGATCTGTTTCTGCACGATAAGATCGGTTTCCTCGACATTGCTGACTTGGTGGAGCACGCTCTGGCCGTGGTTCCCGCCCAGAGCGCGGAGCATCTGGACGCTGTGCTGGAGGCTGACCGCGCCGCCCGCGAAGCGGTCTATTCCCATATTTCCTGATAAGGAGAAACTATGCTCTATATTTTATTGGCCATCTTCTTTTTCGGCTTTCTTATTGCCGTCCACGAATTCGGCCACTTTATGACCGCCAAGCTGTCTGGCGTCAAGGTGAACGAGTTTTCCATCGGCATGGGGCCGCAGCTGCTGAAAAAGCAGGGAAAGGAGACGGTCTATTCCCTTCGCCTGCTTCCCATCGGCGGTTTCTGCGCCATGGAGGGAGAGGATGAATCCACCGACGATCCCCGCAGCTTTGCCAAGGCCTCTGCGTGGCGGCGGTTTCTCATCCTGGTGGCCGGTTCGGCCACAAATTTCCTGGTGGGGATCCTTATTCTGCTCTGCCTGTTTTCTACGGCAAAATCCACTGCGGTGCCAACCATCAGCTCTTTTGCCGACGGCTGCCCTGCCTATACGGAGGGCTATCTCCGGCCTGGCGACACGCTGCTGAAGATCAACGGCCACCGGGTACTGGTCTACAATGATGTGACCACACTTTTGAGCCGGGGCAATGGCAGCACGGTGGATCTTGTGATCCGCCGGGATCGTGAAACGCTGACGCTAAAGGATGTCCCGCTGGCTCTGGGCGAGTATCCGGACGGAAACGGCGGCACGACTCAGCGCTATGGCATCAATTTCAGCGTTGCGGAAAGCACGTTTGTCAGCAATATGGGCACGGCTCTGCGCACCGGCGCAGACTTCGTTCGCATGGTCTGGTTTGGCTTGGAGGATCTGTTCAGCGGAGCGGCAGGCCTGAAGGATATGTCCGGACCCATTGGCATCGTGAACACGATGAGTCAGGTGGGGGAGCAGTCGGACACTGCCGGGAATGCTCTGCTCAACCTGCTTTATTTTGGCGCGTTTATTGCCGTCAATCTGGCGGTCATGAATCTGCTGCCCCTGCCGGCGCTGGACGGAGGACGAATTTTTTTCCTCGTGCTCAATGTGATCCTATCCAGGGTGATCCACCGGGAGATCCCCGGCAAATATGAAGGCTATGTGCACATGGCCGGTATGGCTCTGCTGCTGGCGCTGATGCTGGTGGTGGGCATCAACGATGTTTACAGATTGATCGGGAGATGATGGATATGACAAAGCAGATCATGGTCGGCGGTGTTCCCGTGGGCGGCGGCGCCCCGGTGAGTATTCAGTCCATGTGCAATACCTTTACGCACGATGTGGACGCCACCGTCCGGCAGATCGATCGCCTTGCGGCTGCGGGCTGCGATATTGTGCGGGTGGCCGTGCCGGATATGGCTGCAGCCAAGGCCGTCGGCCAGATCAAGGAGCGCATCTCCATTCCGCTGGTGGTGGATATTCATTTTGACTACCGTCTTGCGCTGGAGGCCATTGCCGCCGGCGCGGATAAGGTGCGCATTAACCCCGGCAACATCGGCGGGGAGGATCGGGTCAAGGCTGTGGCCAACGCCTGCGCTAATCGCGGCATTCCCATCCGCATCGGCGTCAACGGCGGCAGCTTGGAAAAGCCTCTGCTGGCCAAGTACGGAAAGGTGTGCCCGGAGGCACTGGTGGAGTCCGCCTTTGGGCATATCGCTCTGCTGAATAAATACGACTTTGACGACATCTGCGTCTCGCTGAAATCCTCCAATGTGTCTATCGCCATGGAGGCCTACCGCATGATGCATGAGCGGAGCCACTACCCGCTCCACCTCGGCGTCACCGAGGCGGGCACCTATACCATGGGCACCATCAAATCTGCCATCGGCATCGGCGGACTGCTGGCCCAGGGCGTTGGTGACACCTTCCGTGTCACCCTGACGGCAGATCCGGCGGATGAGATCGTGGTAGCCAAGCAGATTTTGAAGGCCATCGGCCTGAGAAAGGACGGCCCGGAGCTCATCGCCTGCCCCACCTGCGGCCGCACCCGCATCGATCTCATTCCGCTGGCTCAGGAGGTCGAAAAACGTCTGGAGGGCTGCACCAAGCCCATCACTGTGGCAGTGATGGGCTGCGCGGTCAATGGCCCCGGCGAGGCCGCAGCAGCAGACTGCGGCATTGCCGCCGGCAACGGCGAGGGACTGCTCTTCCGGCATGGAAAGGTGCT
>USIZ01000268.1 GCA_900554855.1 uncultured Eubacteriales bacterium
TTGGCATATCCAGATCGGTAAGTTCCTTCTGAATACGCTGCTGGAGCAGGACTGCCGCCGCGCGGCGGGCCCCGGTCAACGCCTCGCCCTTTTCCCGGGCCTCGGCGCACTGGCGCTCCAGCTTTTTCTCCAACTGGCCGATGCGGTCGCTGGAATACTGGATCTGATCCAGTTCCTCTCTGCACTTCTGGAGGTAGGACAGCATCTCGTCTACGGTGCTGCCATATTTTTTGCCCAGTCGGTACAGCAGATCCAACCGACTCTCCATGCGGTCGATATCCTCCGGGGAGACATCCAGCTCACCGCGGAGATCCCGGGCCTGCTCCAGCGCGTCATAGGCATCATAGCGCATCTGCTGGAGTTTCTGGGCGGTCTCTGCCAGCTGGGCTCCCTGCTCGCTGTCCTCCGGGACACAGCGAGCGGCCAGGGCAATGGCATCCGCCGCCGAGGCCAGCAGGCTCACCGCACCTTCGCTCTCTCCCCCGCCGTCCAGCGCATAGTCGGCCTGTTCCAGCGCGGAGATCATTTTGCCCGCGCTGCGGTAGAGTTTTTTCTTCGCGTTCAGTTCTTCGTCCTCTCCGCTCTTGAGCTGGGCGCGTTCCAGCTCCGCGATCTGGTAGGTCAGCGTGTCAATGCGGCGGGACTTCTCCGCATCATCCATCTGAAGCGCCCTGATCTCCCGCCGGGTGGCGGACATCGCTTCGTAAGGGGTCAGATACTCCGCCAAAAGCGGGGCCAAAACACCGAAGCGGTCCAGATAGTCCAGGTGGCATTCCTCGTTCAACAACTGCTGGCCGTCATGCTGTCCGTGAATGTTCAGAATCTGCTGACCCAGCTGGCGCAGCTGGGAGACGGTGAGCGGACGGGCATTGACCCGGCACTGGTTGCGCCCATCGCTCTGGATCTCCCGCTCCAGCAGCAGCTCTCTGTTTTCGTCGGGGCGGATGCCGGACTCGTCAAACCACTTCAGCGCGGGCAGATCGCAGAACACTGCGCTGACAAAGGCGGATTTTGCCCCGGTGCGGATCAGATCCCGGCTGGTGCGCTCTCCCAGCACGGCGCTGATGGAGTCGATCACAATGGATTTGCCCGCGCCGGTCTCGCCGGTCAGGGCGTTGAAGCCCTGTCCAAATTGGATGTCCGCCGACTCGATCAGGGCGATATTCTCGATATGCAGCAGAGATAACACAAGATCACCGTCACTTCAGCATCAGACGAATTTCATGGCAGAACTGTTCCGCATACTCATTGCTGCGCATGATGAGCACAGCGGTATCATCTCCGGCGATGGAACCGACCATATTGGGAATGTCCATGCCATCCAGTGCCGCTGCGGCCGCATTGGCAAGGCCGGGCATCGTCTTGAGTACGATCAGGTTCTGGGCCATATCAAAAGAAGTCACACTCTCCCGGAAGATAGTCTGAAGCCGGTTGGCCAGATCCGTGCGCCCCCGGTGGAGGGAAACGACATACTTATAGGTGCCCCGGGCCGTACGCTCCTTTACAAGGTGCAGCTCCTTGATATCCCGGGAGATGGTGGCCTGCGTACAGGAGAAGCCCATCTCATGGAGCCGTTCCAACAGTTCCTCCTGCACCTCAAGATCTTCCTGCCGGATCAGTTCCAGAATTGCCTTTTGCCGTTGTTCCTTCATCGTGCACCCTCCTCAGGATTTGCCTAATTTAGAAAGCAGGATCTGATAAAAGCTGCGCTGGGTCATGCGTACCAGGCCGACCCCCTGTTCAGAGGCCCGGATGCGGATCTTGTCACCGCCGGACAGACGCACCGCCCGACCGCCGTCGACAGAAAGGTAAGCCGTCTTACGCACCTGACGGCCCAGTTTCAGTTCCACCGTGCGGTCCTTGGCCAGCACGAAGGATTTGGACTGGAGCGCGTGGGCGCAGATCGGCGTGATGATCAGGTTTTCCGCCGTGGGCTCCACCACCGGACCGCCGGCGGAGAGCGAATAGGCCGTGGAACCCGTGGGGGTGGCGACCACTACGCCGTCACCGGAGATGGAGGAGATCAGCTCTCCGTCGGAGTATACTCCCATCTCCACCACCCGGGCAACTGCGCCCTTGGTGATGGCCGCGTCATTCAGGGCGTGGTCGGAGAAGATTTCCCGATTTTCATGGATGAGCGACACATCCAGCATCATGCGGCGCTCGATGCTGTACTCCCCCTTGGCCAGCCGGGTGATCTGCTTGAGTTCACTGTGCTCCAGCTCGGCAAGGAAACCCACACTGCCCATGTTGACCCCCATGATGGGCACATCAAAGGCTCGGGCCAGCTTGGCCGCGTGGAGCAGCGTGCCGTCTCCGCCGAAGCAGATCAGGAAATCTGCGTCGCCGATCTCGGAATCCATGTCGGCATAGAGCAGATTCTTGGGCAGTTCAAAGTGAGGATCCGGCTCAAATGGCAGACAGAAGCAGGTCTCGACACCGGCCTCTTTGAGAATGCGGGCGGCAGACTGGGCCGTTTTGAGGCCGCGGTCGCGGTAGGGATTTGGACTGAGAATGATCTTCATTGCTTTGCCTCCAGAGCCGCATGGGACTGCGCCACCAGGTCGGCAAAGTCCACCGGGACAGACCGGCCCGCACCGACGGTGAGCCAGCCGA